>JABAAW010000039.1 GCA_014238535.1 Alphaproteobacteria bacterium | reverse complement strand
CAAGCAGAATCGACTAGCGTAGCTCCAAAAAACCCGCAAATATACATTTGCCTAAAATGTAAAAAATCCGCAAAAAAAATGCACAAAGCGTCAATAGACTAAATAGCTACAATGATAAATCCAGAAGTGACTGTAGCCCTGAAAGCCACGCTCGATGACGCATGGGAGCAACGCGCTAGCATAAATATAAAAAATGCAGACGACAAAACTAAAGACGCCATCGATAGCACTCTATCTTTACTCGCAGCCGGCTCCTTACGCGCCGCTGAAAAAATAAACGGAGCATGGGTTACAAACGCTTGGGTCAAAAAGGCAATACTTCTATCCTTCATAACCAAGCCTAATAAGCAAATCGCAGGCGCACCAGGTGGTAACTATTGGTGGGATAAGGTAGATGCAAAGTTCAATGCTTGGGGCGAAAAAGACTTCCAAGCAGCAGGATTCCGTGCCGTTCCTAACTGCATAGTGCGACACGCAGCCTTCATCGCTCGCGATGTAATACTGATGCCATGCTTTGTAAACATCGGCGCGTATGTCGATCAAGCATCCATGATCGACACCTGGGCTACCGTCGGCTCTTGCGCACAAATAGGAAAACGCGTGCACATCTCAGGCGGAACCGGAATCGGCGGCGTGCTCGAGCCTCTACAAGCAAGCCCCGTAATCATCGAAGACGACTGCTTCATCGGAGCACGCTCAGAAATAGCCGAGGGCGTAATAATCGAAAAAGGTAGCGTCATCTCTATGGGAGTCTTCATAGGGCAATCAACTCGAATCATCAACCGTGCTACTGGCGAAATCTTCTTCGGGCGCGTGCCTCCATATTCCGTAGTCGTGCCTGGTACCATTCCTAGCGAAAAAACGCTGCCTAACGGAAAACCAGCTCCTAGTCTCGCTTGTGCGGTAATCGTCAAAACCGTCGACGAAAAAACCAAAGCCAAAACCGCAACTAACGACATCTTGCGCGAAGCCATAAAGAACGTTTAGCATAAATCCCATGCTCAACCTTGCAAGCGAAAAACTTTCTTGCGAAAACCTTGAAAGTAACTTTTTTTCTCCCATATCAATAGCGCAGAGCTTGCTTCGCTATAAAACAACGACGCCAGCAAAAGGCGAAATCTTCGCGCACACGCAAGCTCTGTTAGAAAAACTCGGATTCTATTGCAAAATATACTCCTTCGGGGAGAGCGAAAAAACTACCGAAAATCTATACGCGCGAATCGGCACAACAAAGCCTACCCTCGCATTCTGCGGGCATCTCGATACCGTGCCCGAAGGAAATCCAAGCCTATGGGACGCTCCACCATACCAAGCACAGATAAAAAACGGGTTCATAATCGCAAGAGGAAGTGTCGACATGAAAGGCTCGGTCGCAGCCTTCATCGCAGCGACCGCACGCATAATAAAAAATAAAACACTCAAAAAAGGTTCCATCGTAATACTACTAACCGGAGACGAGGAGGGACCCGCAGTCTTCGGCACAAAAGCACTGCTAGAGGCGCTAGACCATAAACAAAAAAACTTCGACGCTTGCATAACAGGCGAGCCAACATCACACAAAATACTCGGCGATAGAATAAAAATAGGAAGGCGCGGATCGCTCAGCCTACGCATAAAAGCAAGCGGAAAAGCAGGGCACAGCGCATACCCGCAAAACGCATGCAATAGCATACATAGTTTACTTCCTATACTAGACGAACTCGCAAAAATAAACCTAGATGCAGACGAAAATCACAATCAGCAAAAACTCGAATACGACGTCGATAACGCATTCCAGCCTTCTAACCTGCAAGTCTCAGGAATCACAAGCGACACATTCATCGCAAATATGCTGCCCGCAGAAGCAGAAGCAATCGTAAGTATTCGCCACAGCACAAAGCACAACAAAAATAGCCTGCTAACGCTGATAAATGATAAAATACTTAAACTTAATCGCGATAGTAATGCAAAAATCAATGTCGAATGCATATCAAGCGCACAAGCTTTCTACACCCCACCAAATCAATTCAGTAATATAGTCTCAGACGCTATCTTCGCCGAAACCGACGTAAAACCAAGTCTAACAACCGAAGGCGGAACTTCCGATTCTCGATTCATACATAAACTATGCCCAACTCTCGACTTCGGACCAATCGGCGAGCGCATGCACGCCATCAACGAAAAAATACATACCGACGAACTAAATAAACTCGCAAAAATATACCACGCTATCTTGCTAAAGTTCATGCACGAGTTCAGACCAAGCAGTAAAATATCATGACAATAATCGTAGACTTACTCGAACTAGACGCTATCTTCTCGCAAATGCACGCGCAATCTATGCGACACGCGCTGGAGGGTATGCTCGAAAAAATCGCGCAAAACCATAACATAGACCAAGAACGCTCGCTAGAAGTGCTCGTCGAGCGCGAAAAACTAGGCTCAACCGCTATCGGAAACGGAGTCGCCATTCCGCACGCGCTGATCGAAGACATAACTAAACCAATCGCATGCTTTGCTCGACTCAAAACTCCAATCAAATTCGACGCCAACGACGATAAGCCCGTAGACCTATTATTCATGTTGCTAGTCGATAAAGAACACGGCGCGCAACACGCTAGAACTATCTCGCATATCTCGCGCATAATGTCACAGCAATCCATACAAGAAAACCTACGAAGCGCCAAAAGTCGCAACGAAATACACGAACTATTCAAAAACTACGATAGCAGCGCAAATCCATAAATCTCGTGCCTATACCTCGGCTGCAGAAAAATAACAAAAGTCATAACTCAACAAAAATAAAACTAGAGGCGCATCGCATCTCGCTAGAAAATATCTATTGCGAGAACGAGGGGGAGCCTCTATTCAAGCCTCAAAACTTCATCATAGGTAGCGGGCAAATCATCGTCATTCGCGGGGAAAATGGGAGCGGAAAAAGTCTGTTGCTACGCTCAATCTGCAATAGTAGCAGCTGCCTGCGCGGGTCTATAAAGTGGAATAAACAAAATACTAGCGCCAGCAACTGCGCTCAAAAATGCATGCGCATAGGGCACAATCCTCCTTTCCTACATAGTCTAACGCTGTTCGAAAATCTGCAATTCTGGGCACAAATGCTAGCGCGAAAGACAGAAGAAAAAGCCGAAAACCTCGAAAAAGCAATGCAAAACTTCGCTCTGCAATCATTCTGGCATTCACCAACACAGCGACTCTCCGCAGGGCAAAAGCAGCGCGGCGCGCTCGCAATGCTGATGCTAAAGCCTCACGCCTGCGTATGGCTACTAGACGAGCCGCACGCTGCTCTAGACCTAAACGCAAAGCAAAATCTAAACGAGCAGATCAAAAATCATCTCAATAATAACGGAAGCGTTATCATCGCAAGCCACGATAAACTAAACGAACTAAATCATACAAGCGTTACCCTCAAGCATCACTCTAAAGCATTCTTCTCGCGTTAATGAAAACGCATAAAATACTAAAGCAATCCGCATTCGTAGCACTGCTTGCGCGAGAGTGGCGATTGGCTAAAAGAAAACGAACGACTCTGTGGATTACTCCCGCTTTCGTATGCATCGCAAGCGCAGTGCTCGCATTCGCTTTCGAAGCTATCGCAAACTCAAATCTAAAGCTAAATAGCGCGCTCTTCTTCGCAACAAATACAAGCATCCTAATGTCTTTCTCTTCTATCATAAACCTAGACGAATGGTTCGCAAGGGATAGCGAAAACGGAACTCTAGAGATATACGCTCTAAGCAAATACAGCCCGCTACTATTCGTTTGCGCAAAATATCTAGCATTCCTACTAATCAGAGGTTTGCCAACAACAGCCGCGCTCGCAGCAGCCGTAATCTTCTACACACCGCTTGCAATAAATCCTATAACAGCATTCCTAATAGCTCTTCCCATAATAAGCATCGGAATCATCGCAATCTCAGCAATCTCAGCATTCATCGCCGCTCTAACTCTGCACGCAGACGCACGCGCAGAAAACGCTTTGCTACTATCCTTCCCACTAATCATACCTCCATTGCTGCTAACCATCGCTTGTCTAGAAAACGCACTAAAAAATGCGATAGAAAACACACTAGCAAAATCAAACATGAAAATAAGCATAGCAGTGCTAGATAGCATAACGCACATAACTCCATCACTACTATTCCTAGCAGGATGCTGCATGCTCGCGCTAGCCCTTCTGCCCGTAAGCGCATTCATAATCAAAAACCAAAATTGAAGGCAGCCGCGAAAAACGATAATATAAATACTCCACGATGATAAATATACTCAAACTCGCAAAGCCAAAAACCGCAATCGCAATTACAAATAAACTGCGAAACGCATGCCTCGTAAGTGCAATCGTTTGCGGAATAACCGCTCTAACATGGGGAGCTCTATTCGCTCCGCCAGACTATCTGCAGGGCGACGCAGTGCGCATAATATACCTACATGTGCCAAGCGCTTCTCTAGCAACAACCCTATATGTAGCGATGACAATATGCGCTATCGCCTTCATCATCGTGCGACTGCCAATCTTCGCAATGCTAGCGCAAGCAATAGCTCCAATAGGTTTGCTATATACCGCTCTATGTCTAATTACAGGCTCTATATGGGGAAAACTAAGCTGGGGCGCGTGGTGGGTATGGGATGCAAGGCTAACATCAATGCTAGTTCTATTCTTCATCTACCTAGGATACTTCGCTCTAAATAACGCTTTCACTCAACGCGCTAAAGCGCATATAGCAACATCGGTGCTAATAGTCGTCGGTGCCATCGATATACCAATCGTAAAATTCTCGGTCGATTGGTGGTACAGTCTACATCAACCCGCAAGTCTTATTAGAAGCGGCGGAACTTCAATACATCCCGATATACTACACCCTCTACTACTAGCCCTAACAGGTGCTACTCTATTCGCCGCATGGGCTACATTCACAGCATTCGAAAACATAAACTTGGGAATTCAAGTGCAGAGAAAAATAAAACAAACACACTAATCAACCATGCTCAAATCCATCGCATCACTGCCTAGTCTAGTAATAGCCGCATACATCATCTTCTTCGTCGCAATAATCTCGTTTGCAACTAATCTCTGCCGCGAGCGATACAAGCTGCAACAAAAAATCAAAAACACGAATACGAAAAACAGCAATAAAAAATAAATCGATAAATAAACTAAAATGAAAATAACGACTCGGAAAATAACGACTAGAATGGCTAGGCGGATAGTCGCTCTAGTAATGCTAATAACGCTACTAGTGGCTGGCATTACCCTAATCCTCAGTGCTCTGCGTCAAAATATCGTCTTCTTCCTAGTGCCATCCGATATAGTAGCCGCGCATATTACCGATACAACCTCCGCAGCAAGCGAGCATACAGATAAAAACGCGCGCAAAAAGTATATCGGCAGGCGAGTGCGAATAGGCGGGTTAGTCGTCGAGGGTAGTCTCGAACAAGACAAAGATAGCGGCGAGGTGCAGTTCATCATTAGCGATGGAAAAGCGCAAGTCTCAGTGCGTTATCTCGGGCTGCTGCCAGACCTTTTCCGCGAAGGGCAGGGAATCGTCGCCATCGGAGAAATCATCCCTCCGCCAACCTCTGCCACAACATCGTCTACAAAGTCACATGGCGAACTAGTAGAGTTTCGCGCCGAACAAGTCCTAGCAAAGCACGACGAATACTACATGCCTCGCGGGTTAGAAAAAGAACTAAAGAAAAAAAATCTATGGCAAGGAAATCCTTGAAAAATCTAAAACACAAACAATCTAAAGCATAAATATATGAGCATAAATATATGAGCATCGAAATCGGACACTACGCACTAGTTCTAGCTTTGTGCATCGCAATCGCCCTCGCAACACTGCTACCATTAGGCTTGCTAGGTAAAAACGCTTTCTGCAGGCATCTGACTGCGACAAGTAGCCTCGCGCGACCATTGGCAAGCGCAATGTTCATACTTTGTCTTTTCGCAAGCGCAATGCTTATTCGAGCATTCTTGCTAAGCGACTTCTCAGCACTGCTCGTCTGGCAAAATTCACATTCTAGCAAACCTATGCTATACAAATTCGCCGCAATGTGGGGAAACCACGAGGGCTCGATGCTGCTTTGGGTGCTCGTGCTAAGTCTATTCGCAATGCTTATCGCTTTCTTCACTAAATCACAGCACGCAAAGCAATCGCCTCTTACTACCCTAACCCTCTCCATACAAAGCGCTATCTGCGCACTATTTCTAGCATTCACGCTCTTCTTCTCAAACCCCTTCGCGCGCGCATACCCCGTAGCAGCCGACGGAATGGGGCTAAACCCAATTCTGCAACACCCCGCGCTAGCGATTCATCCGCCTCTGCTATACCTAGGCTATGTCGGCTTGTCCGCAGCTTTCAGCACAACCATAGCCGCCCTTATCCTAAACAACATATCTAACGAGTGGGCAAGGGCAACTCGCTTTTGGACACTATTAGCTTGGGTCTTTCTCGCTGCCGGAATTACACTCGGCGCTTGGTGGGCTTACGAAGAGTTGGGCTGGGGCGGATTTTGGTTTTGGGACCCCGTCGAAAACGCATCCCTTATGCCATGGCTATTGGCAACCGCCGCTCTACACGCGCTAATGTCTTTCATAAAAACCGCTCGAATACGCGCATGGGCAATCCTACTCGTCTTGCTCGCCTTCAGCGCTAGCATGCTAGGAACATTCCTCGTGCGCTCCGGCATACTCGTATCCGTGCACAGCTTCGCAAGCGACCCTTTGCGCGGTATCGTCATCTTGCTATGCGTCACTATCGTTACCGCAAGCGCACTAGCTCTATTCGCTTGGCGAAAAAACACCGAAAACTCTACAAATCTCAAACCATTCCCTCTGCTTTCGCGCGAAGGCGCGCAGTTCATAAACATCCTACTTCTAAGCTGCTGTTGCGCATTAGTTATGCTCGCTACACTATATCCGCTATTCTTCGAATTCTTCACAAAACGCTCAATTGCAATAGGACCACCATACTACACAGCCGTTCTTACTCCTTTCTTCCTAGTTATAGTCACAGCACTAGGGATACTACCAGCGCTAGGATGGAGGCGTAGCTCGCGCAAACAAATCATTCGACACGCATCAATAGTAGCTCCGATAGCAACAGGCAGCGGAATCGCCGTGTTCCTAGTCGCAAACTACAGCGCAAGCGCAGCCATCGCCGTCGCTTTCGGAATATGGGCTCTAATCGGCGCAGCTCGCACTAAAGGCGCACCAGGCGTCGCATGCGCACACGCAGGAATCGCAATACTGCTAATCGCTTGCGCAAGCGCAAGTCTAAACGACGTCGAAAAATTTCGCACAATGCGTGTCGGCAATACCATAACTCTAAACAAAGGGACGTCTTCAACAAAGCTAGAACTGAAAAATATCTTTACAAAACAAGGCTCTAACTACAACGAACTAGGCGCACGCTTCCAACTCAACAGTAAAAATACCCTTACTCCCGCAATACGGACATATATTCCCAGTGGAATAAAAACAACAGAAGCATCTATCAATCGTACTATTCTTAGAGACATATATGTAACAATCGCTACACTAGATGAGCGCAGTAGCGATTCCTCTACAAAGAATAGAGACACTATATCCGTGCGCGTGCGAAAAAAACCCTTGATGTTTTGGGTTTGGGCAGGAGCAGCTATTACAATCTTCGGCGGAATCTTGTCTCTAATACCTCGTAATTTGCTAAAGAGGAGGCTTCAACAATGAGAACATCTTTTATTCCAATCATCGCATTCGTCACAATCATCGGCGCGTTAGGATACATCTTCATATCAGAACCTAGCAACAACGCTAATCGCGATAGCATAAAGTCAAAAATAAAAAGCATGCCAAACTTTCGTATTCAGGCTCTCGTCGAAACATCTTCCGGAAGCATGGGAATCATGAGCGATACAACCATTCGTGCAACTGGCAAGCCAACCGTCGTCAACTTCTTCGCTAGCTGGTGCCAACCATGCCTCGCAGAGCATCCCTTGCTGATGGAAATGGCCTTAAATAACCAAATACAAGTCTTCGGAATCGCCTGGAACGACAATAGCGAAGCAATACAAGCATGGATTGCTAAACACGGAAATCCTTTCTTCCTAGTCGGAATCGATAACGAAAGCATAGCCGGAATAGAGTGGGGTATAGCAGGAATACCAGAAACTTTCTTCCTCGACAAAAAAGGTAATGTGCAATTCGTACATATCGGCCCCCTCTCGCGCGAAACTATGCAAAACGGCTTGCAGGCAATTAAAGCAACTACACCTGAAAATCCATAGGCAACTCAATGCTTGGCAAAATAAACGCAGCGCAACTCGTGCTCGTCTTCTTAAGCGCAACTCTGCTATTTCCAACACAAGCATTTACGCAGTCCGACGAGTCGCAAACCGATACCGACCAGCGACTGCAAAGCCTGTACCGTCAAGTGCGCTGTCCCGTCTGCCCCGCACAACCAATCTCCGAATCAGAGGCTCCACTAAGCCAAATCCTGCGACAAGAACTAGCTAAAAAAGTAAAAACCGGTATGACCAACAAAGACGCAATCGAATGGCTAGTCGAACGCTATGGCGAAGAAATACTTCTACGACCGCGATTCAACTCCGCAATGCTCTTGTGGTTGGCTCCAATAGCCTGCGCCGCCATCGCAATACTCGCATTGCGTACGATAATAAATCAGGCAAAATAAGTCACAAGAAGGTACAAAATATACGATAATATACTACGATGGGCTCGGTTCTACTCTTCATACTATGCGCTAACTTGGTATTGCTAACCATCGTATACTTGAGCTTGCCTCCTAAAAACGGATGGCTCTTCATCGCATTGTGCATATTCTTCCCAGCTTTCTCACTAACAACATACATAAACATCGGGCAAGCATGGTTGCCAGATAATCCTCTACACGCTCGCAAAATAGCAAGGGGCTCGAGCAGTAACGACAGCACAACAACAACGCAAAACAACTCAGACAAAATCGCTCTCAGCAAAGAAGCGCAACAGGCCTTCGCAGCCCTTACTCCCGCAGAACGAAGCGCGCGAATCAGAGCAATGGTAGATTCTATGGCAGAGCGACTATACAAAAATGGCGGAAAGCCAAAAGAATGGCTAAGACTCGCACGCGCACAAAGCACCCTAGGTGGAAAAGCACAAGCGCGGGAGGCTCTAGAAAAAGCCGAAAGGCAATACCCAAGTCTCAAGCAAGAAAAATCCTGGATCGCAGCAAGCATCGCAACATTGCTCGCATCACCGCTCGACGATAATGACAAAGCACGAATCAAAAAACAGCTGAAACAAGCAAAAAAAACAATGGACGATAACGATATGAAAATACTCGAAAAAAAACTAATACCGCTTTTAAAATAGATACAAAAACCAAATTCGTAATAAAATCACATAAAAAAAATAACAAAAAATACTCCAAAAAATACTCATCCAATATGAATGCTCTAAGTCAGGCAAAAGGCAAAAGCCAACGCACAGTAGATAATCTCTTCTCCGTCTTGCAGTACATGCGAACTAACACATACGGGCAGATGATATTAAAGGAAAAATACCTGTTCGGATTCTTTCACAAAGGCGCAAGCTATGTCTTGCAAAAACAAGGAATAAATTCTTTGCGCCTATTCGGATTCATCGGATATGTAACATACTCGGTCGAGTTCGGAAGCCTCAGACGACACAAAATACTAACCGCCATCGCCGAAGCTAACGCAAATGCTAAAGAAATACACATGCCAATACGATTCCATATAACGCAACGACAAATGATTTGCACCGTATACGACGGCAGCCTGCAGCGCAAAGTAGAAAACGCAAGCCTCGCAGAAGTCCTCGCCTTCATCGCCGAGGCAATCATAAATGCAAATAGCCTGACCGAAGAAATTATAAAACACGCTATCTCTATCAGAAACCTGCGCTCAATCTAAATAAACGCAAGCTAAAATAAATGTTACCCGAAGGATTCTACGACCTACTATACGAACAGGTCGAGAGAGAGCAGATAATAGAACAAAAATTACTCGATATATTCAAAACCTTCGGCTATCAACGAATCGCCCCATCGATCATCGAGTATGAAAACTCGCTCTTCGATCACAACTCAAAAAAAGATAACAGCGGGCACTCCTTTCGAGTCGTAGACGCAAAAACTCAACGCATGATGGCTATTCGATGCGATATAACCAAGCAAGTCGCGCGTATCGCAAGTGGAATACTGAAAAAAAATCAACGACCTTTGCGACTAGCATACGCCGAAACTAGCCTGCGAGCACATACAACCCCCGCTAAACCTCATCGGCAATTCTCGCAAATCGGTTGCGAAATCTTCGGCGCAAACTCAAATCTCGCAGATGCCGAAATAATCAACATCGCCGCAAACGCACTTCTAGCATGCAGAGTCGATAAGCCAATCGTAGAAATAACCATCCCAAATATCATACAATTACTCGAGGCTAATCAAAAACTAAACCCACAGCAAAAAAAATACCTCGAAAATATACTAACTCGCCGTAGCAAATACGACCTAGAAAAACTAGATGACAAAAATATGATAGACGCATGCCAAACTCTACTAGCATGTCGCGGCGAGGCGCGCGCAACACTCGAAAAACTAAACGAGAGAAGTAGCAGACAACCAATACTAAAAATGCTCGTTCCTATATACCAAAGGCTCGAAAAAACTCTAAATCTACTAAAAATACACGATAGCATTACCATAAACATCGATCCCATCGAAACTAGAGGATTCTCATACCACAACACAT
>JABAAW010000038.1:8971-10883 GCA_014238535.1 Alphaproteobacteria bacterium | reverse complement strand
TAATGGAAAGTGACACTTGGAGAGCACTAAGTTTTAAGCAAAAATTAGAAAGCCTAGCAAGCCTAAAAGATGTGCTCGATACCTTCTTCGATAAGGTGATGGTCAATGCCGAAGACGAAGCAGTGAGAGAAAATCGTCTCAACCTGCTCTATGGTATCTATCGAAGGTTCGGCGAGCTTGCTAATTTTAGGAAAATCCACCATAAAGACACTCAGCAAAAAGGCAAAAATCAAAGTCAACAGCAAGACAAGATACAGAGCCATGCCTAGCAATTCTACGCAAAACTCACCTGCTACAAAACTAGTCTATCGCTTCGGTAAAGAACATAACGAAGGCAGCGCAGGCATGCGCAACCTGCTCGGTGGCAAGGGGGCAAACCTATGCGAAATGGCAGAAATCGGCTTGAATGTACCGCCAGGCTTCATCATCTCAACCGAAACCTGCAAGCAGTTCTACCAAAACGAACAAAAACTACCAGACGCGCTCGAAGCTCAATTGCTCAACGCTCTCGACGGTTTAGAAAAAACTATGGGTAAAAAATTAGGCGATGCTAAAAACCCGCTACTTGTATCGGTGCGCTCAGGTGCGCGCGTATCGATGCCAGGGATGATGGATACCGTGCTAAATCTAGGGTTAAACGATACCTCACTGCAAGGATTAGCCAAGGCTAGCAACAATAAACGCTTCGCGCTAGATTCATACCGCCGCTTCATTCACATGTACGGGAATGTAGTGTTGAATATTCAACACTACAAATTCGAAACCCTGCTCGAAGAATGCAAACAAAAATACAATAAAACGCTCGATACAGAACTAGAGGAAACGCATCTAGCAGAGCTAGTCGAGCAATACAAAGAACTAGTAATACAAGAAAGCAAACAATCGTTCCCGCAAAAGCCGCTAGAGCAACTGCGCGAGGCAACCTGCGCAGTGTTTAAAAGCTGGTTATCACCGCGCGCAAAAACATATCGCAAACTCAATAAAATACCCGAACATTGGGGCACCGCTGTTACTATCCAAGCCATGGCATTTGGCAATATGGGCGCAGATTGCATGACCGGCGTGGCATTCACTAGAAACCCCTCGACGGGCGACAACTATCTGTACGGAGAATTCCTACTAGACGCACAAGGCGAAGATGTCGTTGCAGGCGTGCGCACCCCTCAACCATTGTCAGAACAAAGCCGTCAGCAATCGCATAATCAGCACCAACAACCACTACCATCGTTGGAGCAAAGCCATCCGCAAATTTTCTCAGAACTTATGGAAGTGCGCTCGCTATTAGAAAAGCACTATCGTGACATGCAAGATATAGAGTTTACCGTTGAGAAAAATCGTCTATTCCTATTGCAAACTCGCGCAGGTAAACGCACCGCACAAGCGGCTATACGCATAGCTTGCGATATGCTCGACTGCGGACAGATCACACAAGAAGAAGCTATAATGCACATCGAGCCGCAATCGCTAGACCAATTGCTACACGCGAGGCTAGACCCACAAGCCGAGAAAAATTTACTCACCCGCGCCCTGCCAGCATCACCAGGTGCTGCTTGCGGACAAATCGTATTCACCGCCAACGAAGCCGAAGAACGAACACGCAACGGGCAGGAAGTGTTACTGGTACGGGTGGAAACATCACCAGAAGACATTCACGGAATGCACGCAGCACAAGGGATATTAACAGCACGAGGTGGAATGACAAGCCATGCGGCGGTCGTCGCCAGAGGCATGGGACGCGCATGCGTGTGTGGCGCAAGCGAACTTATCATCGATGTTGAAAATAAAACCCTAAACATTAAAGGAAAAACCATCAACGACGGAGAATTCCTCTCCATCGATGGCGCAAAAGGCGAGGTTTATTTGGGTAAGGTTGCTATGATATTGCCAGAACTAGATGATTACTTCCATCGAT
>JABAAW010000038.1:0-8874 GCA_014238535.1 Alphaproteobacteria bacterium | reverse complement strand
GTTTATTTGGGTAAGGTTGCTATGATATTGCCAGAACTAGATGATTACTTCCATCGGTTAATGGAATGGTGCGACCAAACACGCCGAATGAGAGTGCGAGCAAACGCAGATAGAGAAGAAGATGCAAAACTCGCCAGAGCATTCGGTGCTGAAGGTATCGGCTTATGCCGAACCGAGCATATGTTTTTCGAAGGCGAACGCATAACAGCCATGCGCGCGATGATCTTAGCACAAACGCGTGAGGAAAGAGAAAACGCTCTGGCAAAACTGCTACCGATGCAACGAGGCGATTTCGTCAAAATCTTCAAAGCGATGGATGGATTACCCGTAACCATCCGTCTGCTCGACCCTCCCCTGCACGAGTTTCTACCACATAGCGAAGCAGACCTACGAGTGCTCGTTGAAAGCCTAAAGCCAGAGTTGGAACTATCGCTAGCGGAAGCACGTGCGCGCACAGCTCGACTGAAAGAAAGCAACCCCATGCTTGGGCATCGCGGTGCAAGGCTACTTGCAACCTATCCCGAAATATGCGCTATGCAGTCTCGCGCGATATTCGAGGCAGCAATCGAAGCTCGCTCACAAGGAACAAAACCGCTGTGCGAGATAATGCTACCGTTGATTGCAACCAAAGCTGAATTCGATAAACTCGAAGGGATCATTAGAAAAACTGCACAAAAAGTCATGCAAGAGCGTAATAGCGAGAAAATAAACTTTCAAATCGGCACAATGGTCGAACTTCCTCGCGCTGCACTACTAGCTAACGAAATCGCCGAAAGCGCACAATTTTTCAGCTTCGGAACAAACGACTTAACACAAACCGTGTGGGGAATAAGCCGCGACGACGCTGGCTCATTCTTACAAGAGTATGAAAGGCTTGGTTTCATCGCCCACGACCCATTCACAACAATCGACCAGCAAGGTGTCGGCGCGTTAATTTCTCTTGCAGTCGAACGAGGACGAGCTACCCGCAGCGATATCAAACTAGGAATATGCGGAGAGCACGGCGGCGACCCGCGTTCAATCACTTTCTGCGAAAAACAAGGGCTTGACTACGTTTCCTGCTCTCCATATCGCATAGCAATCGCACGACTCGCTGCAGCCCAAGCCGTGATAATCAAGCGAAAAACCAACACTAGAGCTTTCGCAAGCGCAAAAGCTGATGAGTAGTCTCTATACTGAATAGTACATCTGAAACTCGATAGGATGAGGCATACTTTGGTAGTCTTCAAGTTCTTGTCGCTTTAGCGTAAGGTAAGCGTCGATTAAGTCATCGTCGAACACATTTCCCTTCTTCAAAAAATCACGATCTTTATCAAGGGAATCGAGCGCACGTCTCAGCGAGCCACATACATTGGGGATTTTGCTAAGCTCTTCAGAATCTAGACTATAAAGGTCTTGATCACGCGGTTCTCCCGGATGAATTTTGTTAGCTATACCATCGAGACCTGCCATCAACATTGCAGAAAAAGTGAGGTACGCGTTTGCCGACGGATCGGGAAAACGTATCTCGATACGTCGTGCCTTTTTCTCTGATGTTGGAATACGGCAAGCTGCTGAACGATTACTCGCAGAGTATGCAAGTATAACTGGTGCCTCGAAACCAGGCACCAACCTCTTGTAGCTGTTTGTTGTCGGGTTAGCGAAGGCGTTTAGCACTCGCGCATGTTTGAGAATACCACCAATGTAAAACAACGCGGTATCAGAGAGGTCAGAGTATCCTTCACCAAGAAAGGTGTTCTTGCCACCCTTCCACAATGACTGATGCACGTGCATACCAGAACCATTGTCTCCAAATATCGGTTTCGGCATGAAAGTAGCCGTCTTGCCATACGAGTGCGCTACCATCTGCACGCAGTATTTATATATCTGCATATGGTCAGCTATTTTCAGCAAACGGTCAAAACGAATTCCAATCTCGTGCTGCGATGGAGCAACTTCGTGATGATGCTTTTCTACAGAGACGCCGCAATCTTTCATGGTAGTGACCATCTCAGAGCGCAAGTCAAATGCCGAATCAACAGGCGGAACTGGAAAGTATCCACCCTTAATTTTCGGACGATGGGCGAAGTTTCCTTCCTCGTACACGCGATTACTGTTGTATGGCCCTTCTTCTGAATCTACTGCTACGGAAATGTGGTGGCTGTCGGTTACAAAGCGTACATCATCGAAGACAAAGAATTCTGCCTCAGGTCCGAAATACGCAGTATCAGCCACACCACTTGCACGCAAATAATCGCTTGCGCGAGTTGCAACCGAACGCGGATCGCGGTTGTATAAATCTCCATGCGAGGGATCCTTAACCAAGCATGTCAACACGAGTGTATTTTGCGCTGTGAAGGGGTCGATAAAGGATGTCGAAACATCAGGGCATAATAGCATGTCAGATTCGTGAATTTCTTTCCAGCCGGCTATTGACGATCCATCGAACATCACCCCCTCAGCAAAAAAATCTTTATCAATCGTCGAGACATGTTGTGTTGTGTGATGCCATTTGCCTCGCAAGTCTGTGAAACGTAGGTCTACATATTCTATTTCTTTTTCTTTAATGGTTTTAAGTATAGACTCAGGCATTTGATAGCTCCTATTTTATAGAGGGAAAATTGATTTGTTTTGCAACACAATACCAATGCTACACACGCGTACCGCATGCGTTGTATTATGTGTCGCCGCTCGCTTAAAAAGCTGTGCATTTTAAAATTCACACAACTGAATTTCACGAATTCGGTTCATCATCATAATGAATTCTCCAGCAATCTCTGTCAAGTTTTTTTAGCCACATTCATAAAAATAAATTGATCTCTATGCATAATTATTGCAAAAAATTCATCAACAGAAGAAAAAAATAGTCATGATACGCTTGCTTCTCGTTCTTATTGCCGTGTTTTTGCTATGGCAATTCTGGAAAAAGTTAACTCTTTACAGAGACAAAGCATCACAAGAGGTCTGGCGCAAGTGGATGCTCTATCTTGGTGGAGGCGCATTAATTGCTTTTGGACTGTGGATGGCGGCAAGTGGACGGATAAATGTCGCATGGGTAGGGTTGTTGGGACTGATGGCGTGGCTTCGCCGCGGAATGTTGCTATACCAAATAATCAGGAATATAAACTCCTTCAGAAGCAGCGGCTTCGATAGTTTTTTTCGATCGGCTAAAAGGGCTGCCGAAGAAACGAGTAGAGCCAATAGGTCTGCTAACCGAATGAGTCGCGAAAAGGCAGCTAATATACTAGGAGTGTCGACAAATGCTAGTAAGAGGGACATAACCAACGCATTTCGCGCAAAAATGCGGGCTGCTCATCCCGATGTTGGTGGTAATGAAAAGATTGCTCAACAGCTGAACGAGGCTCGCGACACTCTGTTGCGTGGCTAGGTGACAACACGAATAGTAAAAAATTTACTAGCTTTGGGTGGTAGTGTAAAATAGCAACTAGGCTGTACCTATTAAAAAGTAAAGCAAAAAACAATAAAGAATAAGTATTGATCATGGCAATCGCAACGAGCGGTTATAAGTTCGGACGCAATCTATTTGGCGGGCAAGGTATTTTTGGTTCGTTAAACGAGCAACTAGATTTTGCTGACGGATACTTTCTAGGCAAGTCTTTAGGCGCGTTTTTGAGCTACAAGCATAAGCGCATCTATGCCTGCATAGCATCTGACACTAGAACGCGCTCATTACCGTTAGAAAGTGAAGTCATACGAGGGTTGTTGGAATGCGGAGCACGAGTTTTGTCATTTTCAACTTCACCAACCCCATTGGTACGCTTTGCAGCCATAGAGCTTAACGCGCAATTGGCAATTTCTATAACTGGAGACTCATTACCTGCCAATTACGACGGCGTTAAAATCTTCTTAGAAGGAAAAGCATTAGACAAAAGGCGAGCATTGCAGTTGCAAAACATCGCCGCCAGCGGTAACTGGCGCGCACATGAGGGAGGACGTCTAGCTAGGTCCGATGGAATAGACGCTTATATAACTCGTCTATTTGCCGAGACCGAGTGGATGCATAAAGAGCAGAGGGGCAGAAAAGTTATACCGAGCATAGTTTTTGCGCAAAGTCATGGCAGTGCCATGAACGATGTATTAAAGGAGATAGCTGCAAGGCTCGCCCCTTGGGCAAGGCAAGTTTTAATGGTCGAAGGGTTGCAAGAACTACGAAAGGCAATGGCACGCAAGCAAGAACAAATTGGTTTCTTCTTTAACAGCGATGGTAGTGCAGTGCAAGTTTTCGATTCTCTTGGTAAGGCTGTTGCCAGCGAAACGCTGTTTGCATTGCTGGTACGCAATATTGAACTCAAGGGTCGTAGGAAGATTATTGTGACTGATTCTCTTTTTTCTGATAGCACAATACGCTGGCTAGAGATCAGCGGGATAAAAGTTTTACGGCGCGCTCGGTTTAGTTCTGGATTGTTGACACATTTCGACAGTGAGGAAAACATTGTAGCAGCTGCATCTTGCGATGGGCACATGGTATTTATGGACCGCTACTATATTTTCGAGGACGCGTGCAATGTCACACTACGCACCCTATCGTTGCTTTATCAGCAAGGAGTGGGCTCTCTGGAAATGTTGTTGAGAAAAAAACTACCTAGTTTTGGCTCAGGGATAATACGAATCGCCATAGATGGGGATAACCGTAAAGATGCGTTGATTACGCGCTTACGCGCGCTGGTGCGTGCAGAAACACCAGACGATAGTGAAAACTTGAGGCTAGATACAAAGATACTTGGCAGAGACGATGGCGGTGGTAGCGAGGGGGAGTCGCTAGAAGTCGAGAGACGCTTTACCGACGGGCGGTGGATCGTTCGAGTAGCTCCCTTCGAGGATATTTTGTTGGTAAAAAGCGAAGGACAAAATACAGAGGCGGCAGCACGAGCGCAAGCAGATATGTTTAGGATGATGAAAGCTTGCGGAATTGCGGATACTAGGGCAGAAGCAGGCGTCGGACTCATAGTTTGATAAAGGTTATAGTATTGTGGCAAATAGTCTCTTTGTAGGAAAAATTGATGAAGTTGCAACGACAATAAATTTAGGATTAAGTCATCTATCTCGCAAGGATGCCACGATTAGGAAGGCTTTAAAAAAGTGGGGCTATCCGGAACCTCGAATTTCGGAAGTGGGGTTCCCTACTTTGTTAAGAGTGATCGTTGGGCAGCAATTATCGCGCTGGGCGGCAGATGCTATATGCTTGCGATTGCAGGATGCAGGAGCTTTTTCAGCTATTAAATGCGCAAGGATGACAGAGAGTAGGTTGACCAAGTTAGGGCTGTCACGGCGCAAGGTGGGCTATGCGAAGGGATTAGCGAAGGCTTTTGTTACGGGCGAGTTAGATGTTGATAAAATTGAGATGATGGAGGATGAGGAGGCTATAGGTTTATTGCGTAGTTATCACGGTATTGGGTTATGGACTGCGGAAATATACTTGATGTTTGCTCATGCTCGCATGGATATTTTCCCTGCGGGTGATTTAGCTTTACGCGGCAGTTTATCTATATTGGGTGTTGGTGATGGTGGCGAGAAGGGGTTTGTCAACGAGACTGTTGCGCGTAGTGTATCGGAGGGCTGGCGACCTTATAGGAGTTGCGTAGCTTTGCTGTTGTGGCGAATTTATGGAGCAGAGCGCAGAGGCGCTGGCAAACCGCTAGCTGATAGTAAATAAATTAATAGCATATTAGTAATTATTAGCCATATTTTAACATAAAATGGGATGGAGGACAAAACTACGAGACGAGCATTCCTCGTAGAATCGTCGATCGCACCATTAGGAAGCACACCTAAAATTCTTTCTCCGGTAAAGAAACGGTCAACCCATCCAACTCCTCGCTCAACGAAATCTGGCAGCCTAAACGAGAATGCTCTCGTCTATCATGCGCTAACTCCATCATATCTAACTCCTCCTCACTCGCTGCAGGTAGTCTAGAAAACCACTCGTCAGCAATATGTAAATGACAAGTCGCACAAGCTAGCGAGCCACCGCATATCCCTTCAATATCTATGTCGTTTTCATGCGCTAACTCCAACATCGTCATACCGTCGCTAGCATCACACTCTCGGCGAACTCCGTCTCTATCAATAAAAACAACCCTTATCATAAATTATCTTCCCAAAGTAGCTATTCTCCCCCCCAAATAAAAATATCGCTAATCCTCTCTATAGCCTTTTAACATATAGAGCAAGAAAACTCTCGATACATTTATCGAACTAAACCCGCACCGCCTCAGCAAATGCCTCCGCAGCCATAATCACATCAGCATCACTCAAATAGCGGTGCAAACCAATCCTAACGCTACCCGAGCGCTCACCTTCATCTAACCCTAATGCTCGTAAAACATGCGAGCCCTCCCCTAAATTACCTTGAGAATTGTTTTGTGAGCCATCCCCCAACACAAAACCACTGCAGGCAGAAGTTGTAGAAAAGCAAAGACTCTCTAAACGCGACATCAATTGCTCCGCCGTAATATCTCTAAAAGTTATATTTAAATTACCCGCCAAACGAGGGTACGAAACACCATTCAGATGAAAAAAAATGGAATGAGAACGCAAAATAGACAAAAATATCTCCGCTTGTCTAGCAAGCCTACTAGCATCCTCCTTACCATTCTTTGCCAGCATATCCGCCGCTGCACCAAAACCAGCAAGTAACATCGGTGACAAAGTACCAGAGCGAACCCCTCCCTCCTGACCACCACCGTGCAATAAAGGCTCGAAGGTAACGCGTCGTCGATGAGATACATACAAAGCCCCAACACCTATAGGCCCATAACTCTTGTGCGCAGAAAAGCTGGCCAAATCAAAAGAAGCCAAAGGTAGCGAAACCTTACCCAACGCCTGCGCCGCATCTGTGTGGAACCAAGCTCCGTAAGAGTGAGCAATCCGCGCTATTTCCTCTAGCGGTTGCAAAACACCTATCTCGTTGTTAGCAGCCATAACTGAAACTATCGCCGTATCAGAGGAAATGGCTTTTTCCAACCTCTGCAAATCTAGTAATCCGTCACGCTCGATCGGCAAAACCTGCAAACGAGCTCCTAAAAAGCGCTCGCAATAACGACAGGCTTGCAAAACACACTTGTGCTCGCTCGCAAGCGTTATGATACCCACCCTACCATCGCGCTCTCTGCGTAGCGTCAGCGCGCCTTTTATTGCAGTATTATTCGCCTCTGTAGCACCAGAGGTAAACAATATTTCGTTCGCACGCACCGCCAATAAGCTCGCCAAAGACACACGGGCGCGCTCAACTTCCTCTGCTACCCGCAAGCCAATCGCATGCGATGTGGAGTGCGGGTTACCAAAAAAACCACCAAGAAACGGCTGCATACTACTAGCAGCCTCTGCGCACAGTGGCGTCGACGATTGAGAGTCCAAGTATACAAAATCTTTAAAAACTCGATCAGAGCCAATAAAATTTTCCTCCATATATGCACTAGTCCTCAGTCACGCGTAAACAATTCCGCCAAAACCTCTAACGCTTGCGGTGGCGTATCCAAACCAATAGACACTCTAACCGCATTGCGACAAGAGGCGTCATTATAACCCATCGCATGTAAAACATGACTAGGATTAATTTTACCCGAAGAGCACGCAGAGCCTGCAGAAATCGCAACACCTTCTAGATCACAACGCATTAACATAATCTCCGCAGAGATGCTAGGGTGTATAAGGCAAGAGGTATTTGCTAAACGAGGAACACCGCGCCCAACGATTCTAACATCCGACAAATGCGCTATTACCCTAGACTCGAATTCATCCCGTAATCTTTGTACCTCTGGCATACGCGCTAAGTCTTCACAAGCAGACTTTAACGCGAAACCAAATCCTGAAATTGCAGCGACGCTCTCAGTGCCGGCACGCATCCCGCCCTCCTGCCCACCACCTAGCAAAAGAGGGCGCACAAGCGACGAAGACGGTATAATAGAACCGTCAACACCGCTGCTAGAATTGCACACTAGTGCGCCAATGCCTTGCGCACCGCCCAATTTATGCGCGGACATCGTTAAAAAATCAACCCCCCATTCATCCATAGCGATGGGAATGCGGCCCATCGCCTGCGTCGCGTCGCAATGTAGTACAACGCCATGCCGATGACACAACTCTGCAACCATTTTTATCGGTTGCAGAGTACCAGTTTCGTTGTTCGCTGCCATAACCGAAACGACCTGCGGGCGGATAGAAGGTGTTGTAAGCATAGCCGATAGTGCCGCGCAATCTACAACTCCAGATGGCAAAACCGCAATAAGGCGTTCTGCTCTTTCTATCCCTGCTGTAGCACTGGTCTCTTGCTGCGCGAGAACGGATGCGTGCTCAATAGTGGAGCAAAAAAAATTCTGCTTATCGTGCAAAATCAGTGCATTCGCTTCACTACCGCTACCTGTGAAAAACACGCCAGCAGGCTCTGCCCCAACAGAATGCGCGATAATCTCGCGTGCATCATCGACATAGCGACGCGCGCGACGACCAAAAGAATGAACAGACGAAGCGTTGCCCGGCAGTGAATTTACCTCTTGCATGCACGTTAATACGCCTGCACGCAAAGGAGCTCCTGCGTTATAATCAAGATAAAAGCGCGGGGGCATAAAGGACATAGAAGGATTTACTAGCACTCGCAAACCGTAGATACTTTTCGTTTATTCCCTTATCGGGGATACTACATAGTTGTCTATAGTTTGCTCGACTCTTAGGTGATCATCATTTCTCTATACTTTTTATAACTCGAATCTGCTAGAAAATCTGCTAGAGTGACTACGATGGGTAAAAAATTTCTTTGTTGTATGGATGAGCTGCCGTGGACGTAGTACTAAATGGACCAAGCGGAAGGCTTGAAGGGCACTTCCACGATGCCTCTAATAATAGGGCTCCCGCTGTTTTACTGCTTCACCCTAACCC
>JABAAW010000037.1 GCA_014238535.1 Alphaproteobacteria bacterium | reverse complement strand
GATTACAAGTCAATGCATATAGCGAGGCAAAAAATGATCAAAGAGAAAAAACTGTAATGGCTCTTTCACATAAGAAGTTAAACTTATTCGGAGTACAATTTCACCCCGAAAGCATTGCTTGCGAACACGGTACAAAAATTATCGATAATTTTATAGATTTTTGCCTAAAGGGATAAGAAATATAAAACTATAGCAAAAAACACACGAAGGAAGCGTGAAACCAAAACAATGCTTACATCAGGGAGGATTGAGCATGGAAGATAAAACCGATTTGATTCGGAGAAATGTTGCGCGATTATTGGCAGGAAAAACACTGCAGCGTGAAGAAATGGAGGAGCATTTCACCACTCTTTTGAAGGGCAGTAGCGAAAATGAAATCCTATTAACCGCAACCTTGAGTGCGCTACGCGTGCGCGGAGAACAAGCTGTTGAACTCGCAGGAGCCGTTGATGCGCTAAACTCTGCCATAGAAAATCCTATCAAAGCATCGGAGGGAGTAATCGACATTGTCGGCACAGGCGGCGATGGGCTTGGCACTTTTAACATTTCTTCTGCCAGCGCACTAGTAGTAGCAAGCTGTGGAGTAAGCGTTGCAAAACATGGAAACAGAGCTGTCAGTTCACCTTGCGGGTCTGCAGATGTCTTCGAAGCATTAGGTGTCAATATAAATGCTCCCTTCAACCGCATACAGCAATGCTTGGATAATACAAAGTTCTGCTTCATGTTCGCACCACGGCATCATCCTGCTATGGCGTTCGCCGCTAAAGTGCGAAAGGAATTGCGTAGCCCGACAATCTTTAACATGCTAGGACCTCTGCTAAACCCCGCAGGAGTACAAAAAGGCTTATTCGGGGTAATTAATGCGCGTATCGCAAGCCTATATGCAGAGGTGCTGGAGCTGCTAAATTTCAAGCAAGCTTGGATTGTAAATGGCGCAGGTGGGGCAGATGAAATGACCTTGTCTGGCGAATCGCAAGCAATCATTTTACAAGGCAACAATGCAGCCGGCATGCACAAAAAACGAGCACTACTACCTGCCGACGCGAAACTAGAAGAAAGAAAATTAGATCTAATTCGTGGAGGCGACGCACAATATAATGCGCGAGCTATAATGAAAGTCATTAACAATAGGTGTGGTAGCAGTAACTCGCCGGAACAAGCATTATTCGAGACGATAGTATATAATTCTGCTGCAGCACTAATGCTCGCGGGGCGAGCCCAGAGCCTGCTAGAAGGAGCCAATATCGCTAGGGAGGCATTAACACGAGGAGATACTAAAAAAACACTAGAAAAGGTTAAAGCCATTACTAACAGCTAAAACAATAGCCGTATATCCTACCGTCGAACCTAGTGCCAAATATCCAATCTGCATACACAGCAAAAGTTAAATAATCATAAGCTATAAAATTTTGATTAATAAAAAATTATTAAAAACTATCGTTGCAAGCAAACATAAAGAGTGCTCTGATTTACGCGCACTTGGTAAGTCTTTGCGGATACGCGCCGAGCAGAACACTCAAAAAACCAGAAGTTTTACAGCAGCATTACGCAGAAAAATAGATTCTGGCAAAGCAGCAATTATCTGCGAGAGTAAACGCTCCTCGCCATCGGCAGGAATGCTGAACGAAGCACTAGAAAGCGCAGAGTTTGCCAAAAAAGTCGAGTGCGCTGGGGCTACTTGTCTATCCGTATTAACCGATGCCCGATGGTTTGGGGCGCAAAAAGACGACCTAGCACAAGCGCAAAAAGCATGCTCCATTCCTATATTGCGTAAAGATTTCATAGTCGATACACTGCAAGTCTACGAGTCACGCCTACTAGGTGCAGATTGCATACTACTAATCATGCGTTTATTAGAGGATGCGCAAGCAAAAGAAATAGAAGACTGCGCATTGGCATTAGGGTTGGATGTGTTAGTCGAGGTACACGAACATGAGGAATTGGAACGCGCGATAAAAAATTTACGCACAAATCTGATCGGAGTTAATTCGCGTGATTTGCAAAGTTTAAATATAGACATGCCACATGCAGTAGAAATTATTAAGCACATACCAATAGACAAGATAGCTGTTGCGGAAAGCGGTCTGCGAAAACCGCAGGATTTGCAACCTTTCATCAAAGTAAGAAAATCAGAATCAGGATCGTGCAATTTGGCGTTCTTAATAGGCGAGGCTATTGTGCGTTCAGCCGACGCGCATAAAACCATAAAAGATTTTTGTTCTGTCGTTGAAGCAAAAGCAGAATTATAAAAACAAAAGCTACAAACATATACTCTATGAATAAAGATATAAAAAAACGATCAAACGTGCTAACGCACAGCGATGCTGAAGGCGGTGCTTGCATGGTCGATGTAGGAGACAAAAAACAAACAAAACGCTATGCTCGTGCCGTTGGTAGCGTAATGCTTTCTAGCAAAGGAGTAGCGGTGCTAACCGAAAGACGAGTCGAAAAAGGCAATGTTCTTGCAACAGCGCAACTCGCAGGAATCATGGCAGCAAAAAAGACATCCGAACTGATACCACTGTGCCACCCCCTACCACTTAGCGAAGTCGCGCTATCATTACAATTAAACGAGGCGCAAGCACGAGTAGAGATAGAGTCACGCTGTCGCACTAATGGGAAAACAGGTGTCGAGATGGAAGCACTAACCGCTGTATCTGTAGCTGCACTAACCATCTATGACATGATTAAAGCCGTCGATCGAGGCATGCGCTTAACCGACATACGACTAGTTGAAAAAAGCGGAGGCGCATCTGGAACTTGGAGGCAAGATTAGACAAGCATGAAAAAAATACTGCCAAATGATGCTTGCAATATGATGCTAAACTATTGCGAACCTGCTTTAGGATCAGAAATATTACCTATTGATAGTTGCCTCGGGAGAGTTTTAGCACAAAATCTATTATCTTTAGTCGCACATCCGCCACGACGAATATCCGCGATGGATGGATACGCCGTGCGTACATCACAGGCAAGCAAGGGTGAATATCTGCATGTAGTCGGGATAAGCCCAGCAGGAGCTGAAAACGTACCAAAACTTTGTGATGGGAAACATGCTGTACAGATTTTTACCGGCGGCGCGTTACCTCAGCAAGCAGATGCTATATTGATAGACGAGAAGTGCAGTAGCATTAATGTAGAGAACAATGGAGATCGAATTCGTGTTCTTGAGAAACCTAAAGTCGGGCAATATATCCGTGCTAGGGGAGCTGATTTTCTCGAAGACGAATGCTTGTTACAAAAAAATAAACTACTTTCTGTACGAGATATAACTCTCGCAGCAACCATGAACCACGCTTGGCTGAACGTACGGCGAAAACCCGTTGTCGCGATCATCGCAAGTGGAGACGAACTAGCACAGCCAGGCGAGGCACGAGGAGATAAAGAAATCGCTGCGGCCAATAGCTTGATGCTTTCTCTATTGATAAAAAATTTCGGTGCCAACGCGCGTATAGTGCCATTCGCTAAAGACAGCCTCGTATCGCTAAAGGATGCTTTTTTGAACGCCCTGCAAGGAGCTGACCTGCTCGTCGCGAGCGGTGGTGCCTCCAAAAGTAACGCCGATTGGATTGATGAAGTGATAAAAGAACTAAAAATTAAAGAAATATTTAGTGAACTCGCGATGCGCCCAGGAAAACCTACTCGTTTCGCATTAGCAGAGCGCATACCGATATTGGTTCTGCCGGGTAATCCGGCATCGGTTTATGTTGGAGCGATGGTTTTTCTACAGCCTATGATCCGCAAAATGCTTAGCCTCACACACAGCATACCACAACAGCAATATCCATTAGCTAGTGCAATCGATAAAGGTGGAGCGCGTAGCCACTATATGCGAGCTTGGATCAGGAATGGAGAAGTCAAAATTTTTAACGACCAAGAGTCAGCTCACACTCTCACGCTCGCTCGTGCAAACTGTCTCGCACTACAGCCAGCATTTGCCCCCGCGAAAAAAAAAGGAGAAAGCATCGAAGTGTTAGAAATAAACGCTCTTAATTAATTATAGTTCACAGAAAGTAACCACAACGAATACTATTCGCTACCTCGACATCATTGATACTAACAATGCTTATGCGTATGCTACAGATATGGAACACAAAAATAACATAGAGCACGATTCCACGCCTCTTGCCTCCCCTCAAATAACTATACCGCAGGGATTGCGTTCAGAGTTTTTAAACACACTTAACGAAAGAGGTTTCTTAAAAAATTGTAGCGATTGGCAGGGACTCGACCAATTTCTGCAACACAAAGATGGAGTGAAGGCATACATTGGCTTCGACGCAACCGCCAATTGTCTGCATGTAGGGTCGCTAACACAGATAATGTTACTGCGTTGGTTGCAAAAAACCGGGCATAAGCCCATCGTGATGCTAGGACTTGGGACAACACGAGTCGGAGACCCTTCTGGCAAAAACAAACAACGGAAAATGCTGGAAGAAAAAGAAATTAAAAGCAACGCCCTAGCCTTAAAGATACTCTTTGAAAGCTTCCTTGATTTCAACGTTAATAATAAGCAATGCGCTAAGTTTGTTAACAATGCTGAATGGTTAGATAACATTAATTGGCTAGATTTTTTGCGTGACTATGGACGACATTTTTCTGTAAACAAAATGGTTAAGTTTGATACAGTGCGTACGCGTCTTGAGACAGATCAACCGCTAAGCTTTCTAGAGTTTAACTATATGATTTTGCAGGCTTTTGATTTTCTACAACTATATCGGCGCGAGGATTGTCGTATACAACTAGGAGGTTCAGACCAGTGGGGGAATATCCTTTGTGGCATTGACTTAATCCGACGCACCGAAAGTGCTACTAGTTTCGCTTTGACTAGCCCGTTGCTGACAAATACGAGCGGTGAGAAAATGGGTAAAACTGCTACTGGTGCAATATGGCTGAGTAGCAAAAAATTACCATCCAACGACTTTTGGCAATTTTGGCGTAATACAGCAGATGCGGATGTGGGGCGCTTTCTACGCTTATATACAGAGTTACCAATTGGCGAAATAGAACGTTTGGAACGTTTAGAGGGTATAGAGTTAAACGAGGCGAAAAAAATCTTGGCGAATGCCGTTACGACATTGTGCCATGGGGTGGAAGCAGCAGAAGCAGAAGAACAACGTGCTGATGACATCTTTATAGCAGGAAATCTATCTAAAGCACCGAATCGAAGCATATCTTCTGATATGCAACATTTTATCTACAATATCTTACGCGATAATAAATTGGTAGAAAGTAATAGCGCCGCGCGTAAATTGATACGTGCAAATGGAGTGCGTCTAGATGGTAAGGTAGTTCTTGACGAGCAGGCACGAATTTGCCTCCAACCTAATGAAAGAATAGTTATTTCGGTTGGGAAAAAAACACATTACGCATTAGTTGGAAAATAAAGTTATTTCCTTATTTATTCTCTTGCTGTTCTATCTTATCACGCTCTAATTTTTGCGCTTTTTTAATTTCGTCACGCTCCAAAAGCTGCAACGGATTAGCAACTTTAACAATACCGGGTAGTAAAAAATTTACTGGCGAAGCGGTGACTTTCGGATTATTCCAATCTCCCTTAGCATCGTAGTAAAAGGCAAATAAATTGTCTTTTTTGCGCCCAACAATAATATAGCCCAATATAGGTATCTTGCGTAAAAAATTAGAAACAAATGGTAGAGAAGCAATTTCGCCTTGCAAGTCTAATTTTTGATTTTTAATATCAACGCTGCCATTTGCAGTCAAAGCAGTTAAATTATTTGCTAGTTTAAAGTTATTTAATGACAGAACGCCATTCCATAATTTAATATCAGAACTAACATGCAAACGCCTAATACCCTTGCGTAATGCTGTTACTATACCAATAGCATCAAAAATTTTAAACAAAGTAGGTAATTCGTATAAAGCTAGGTTATCAATCCTAGCATTACCAACAAAATGTGGTTTCGGGCGTTTATTAGGTTTGTGCGCTCGTATCAATGTCACCTGCGACCTACCTCCCTCCGCAAAGTCTAAACCACCAGACTGGTGCAAGAAACTACCTAAATCATTGCTCTCCAAAGATAAAAGTTCATTACCATCTCGCAAATCATACTGTAGCACTGTACTAGCTTCTGCTTTTTTACTATTTCGTTTTTTATTCTTACTCGACAAAGCAAAAATACTACCGTGACTAGAGAAATCGGCTCTCTGCAAAATACCATCACGCCATAACAAACTTCCTTTAACTTTTTTTAGAATATCAGACGATGACGGCAAGTCTGGTACAGGACTTGCCGCTATTTTTTTTCTCTTAGATAATTTTATAGAAGGCACAGAAGAGGGATCAATTTTATTACCTCCGTTTCTGCTACTATCATTTTTTTGTCTGTGTAAGCGTAGACGTTGCAACCGCACATCAAGATCAAGGTCGACACTAGATAGTAAACCCAAAGAAGGAGTATTATAACCCTTGTTGTTATCTTCTTGTTGCAAAGCAATCCATGGTTTATTTTCTACCCAAGATGCCAAGTCTAATTCTTGCCCACTCAACAGAACCCGCCAATGGGGTGGCTTGCTGAAATAATCACTGCTAACGCCAGTATTCATCTTTTCATTAACCTTGCCGCTAGTACCTTGTAGCAAAATGGTTAGAAGGTCATTACTTTCTGTATTTGTTTCTTTATCTTTCTTTATCTGCTGCTGACGCAACAAAAAAGAACTAACAGCATCATACTTATAGGTACCATCAAGCCTCCATGCTTTCCCGTCAGCATTACTAGATGATCCACCTGATATCCGAACCCCTTGCCCGCTCCCTAATGCCTCGCTTTCTATGCGAATGTGGTGAGGTTTCTCACCCAAGGAAAAAAACCCCCGTGATAACGATGTGGGGTGCTTTTGGTAGTCAAGCCGTATAGGCGTGTCCTCGTCAAGCCACGCTGGTGGAAGATAGGCAAGGTCTTTTGCAAGTGCCGAGGAGTCCAGTATGCCGTTAAATTTAATTACTTCCTGCTCAACATTCCTGAGCGGATTACTCACATTGCGGATCATATCAGGTGCTGCGGTAACTAGTCTATTTTGCCAAACCAAGTTCAATGGTAAGCCCCGTTTACTATCCAATTCTAACGATAAGTCAATCGGGACACTGCTAGTAGATACGAAATCAACCGAACCTTGATAAAAGCGCAACACTGGTGCCAGAAATTTCACTTTTTCGAATTTCCACGCTGTGTCATACAACAGAGGCTCTGGGAACAATGTCTCCGTAGGGGCACTGTTAAGTTGTCCTATGAATGCACGAAGATTTAGATGCCCACTACCTCTTGCGCTAGGCGAAGGAGGTATCAAACGCGCAGATTGTTGCAAAAATGTCAGTTCTTGCAAAAAAGGAGCATTTTGGACTAAATGCCTTAGTGATTCTGCTTGCCCCTCACCATCTATGGATAGGTTGAGTAATGTATGCCGCTCGCCGCTAAAAATCTTGCGGCGAACAAAAGAAACCTCTCCGCCAGTCACAGCAAAATTTCTTCCATAGCTGCCTTTTTTTATCTTAAAAGTAATACTATTCTTTCTAAAGTTAGCAACAGACTCAACATCAGTCGCTGTTAGCGGTTCAGCGAAAACACGCAAACGACCATCCTCTATATTAAAATTACCAGTCAAACTACCTAATTTTTTTTCTTTCTTCATTAAATCAAAAGATGCATCGAGCAGTATTTTAAAATCTTTCATTTGTCCATCACGAACGACATCAACGACGATGCTACGAGTGACCTTTTTGAACCCCGGCGGCCATAAACCATATACTGTTGCTAGTGGTATCTTGCCGCGACTAGTACCACTCAATTTGATTCGCATCCTTGGTATGTCTGCTAAAGATTCTGCCTTCTGCCTCTCATTCAAGTTTTCATCCGCCTCCAGAACTCGCGATGGTTGCAGGCTAAGCTCAATTTGATTGTCTAGCCCTGCTAGGGCCTTATCATCTAAATCAAGCTGAGTTTTTATTTTTAAAGCCCTGTCGTTCCCCTTTAGAACAAGACTAAGCTGGTGAAAATTGACAGGCGAGGTTACTCCGCGCCAACGGATTGATGGTTTAGTAAGCGTAATCGTGCCATCCAAGCGGCGTGGCGTGGACAGCTTGGTGCCGTGTTGTACAGTAAGACGCCCGCGTGCACGTGCTGCTAGATCGAAGGGTAGAGAATCTCGCACAAGATGCGAAGGCAGTAAATTACCAATTTTACCCCAAACAAAACTAATAGGCAGATCGTTAAAGGATACAGAAGAACTTGCAAACCCCCATATCCCTTGATCTCGCGAATAATCTAGTGCGAATATAGGCAATTGTCTTGAGACACCGAAGCGCAGTTTCAGCCAACTTTTTCCCCCATTGAAGTCATGGTTGTAATCAACGTTTAGATCACCTTTACGCGCAAGCCAGGTTTCCACCTCCTCGTGCTGCGAAAAGTCCCTATCAAACAAACTATTTTTTAATGTAATTTGTGGGGTATTTTTTTTGCTGGTATTCATCAGCAACATTGACACCGCTTTTTGCGGTGATAAGTCTTCCACACGCAAAGATTGGAACAGTTTCCCGGATAACATTGTGTAGGTGCCTCGCAAGCGTAAGAGTAATTTTTCACCATTTTCGCCACTCACGCTTCCTTCGCCACGCCATATCAAACCGTTGCGGCTTTCAATTCCTATATCGTCGAACCGTAAACGCAAAAATGGCTGCGCCTGCCTACCTCGGTGCAGAGCAACGATGCTATTAGTTAACTTGATACGACGCTCACTGATGACAGGTGCGAAAAAACCAACCGTGCGTGCAATAGACAGCCATTCCGTTTCTTTTCTTCCACGCAGTCGAGCCTTAGTGGAACTAGAACTTACAATCTCTTGTAGATTTTTGAAGTGTGTTACAAGACGCATTCCATCAAGGTTTATTCTTTGTGGAAATAAAAAAAGTAGGCTTTTAAATTTCTTGTCCCAACTTATGTTTATGCTTTTGCATGCGAAATCGACACCTGAAACAAAATTAATTGCCACGTTATTTAGTAACAAAGCCCTCTGTTGCGAGTTTGTCTCAACGTCGAATGTATCTATAGATGCACTGGCAACTAAAGCACTTTTATCGATCAGCGTAGCGACTGTATCAGCGCGCTGTTGCGGCGTTTTGGCAATAAAACTTGTAAGTAAGTGCTCTAGACGCGGGGCTTGCCATGCGATTATAAGGCAAGCCAAGAAAGCAAGCGTCAATATAAACGAAAGTAGGTTACGCAAACCCAGCCATAAAAACGGTAAAAAGTACAGAGGTCGCTTCATAGCAAAAGCTCTAGCTAATGGATATTATAAAAAAAATCGTTTTTGAGCAATCTTATCCCCAGCCTACTTACCATTGCCTTGCTGGTAGTAAGCGTAGAGGTTACTTATCATTTCCACATTTTCTCTAGGGAGTTACACTTCAATCTATATTTTTCAGTATAGATTTAGCAAAAAAAAATAGGCAAGTAACATTAAGTTGCACTATCGTAGCATATCGTCTGCAGCCAAGTATGGCTTCAGGTAAATAATCTCTACAGAGGAAACAACGATGATGGGTAAGGACAATCATCAAGGCAGACGCGAGTATGCGCGATGGCTTTTAGTTTTATCCGGCGGGATTTGGCTTCTTTTTTGGGGCATGGGGCTCCGCCATGGTTTCGGTCTTTTTGCCTCGCCGCTATCAAGCACTTTGGGGATGAGCATGGGTGGTTTTTCGCTAGCGATTGCGATACAGAACTTACTTTGGGGGTTATGCTCGCCCATTTGCGGCGCAATAGCCGACCGCTTCGGCGCTGGACGCGTGGCATTCGCTGGAGGGTTGTTGTATGCGCTAGGATTATGGTTGATGTCCCAATCAATTGGGGGAGTCTACATTGGACAAATACTAATCGGAATAGCGCTCGCGGCTACCACTTTTGGCGTTGTTTTTGGCGCGGTATCGCGCTTGACACCTCCGCATCGGCAATCTTTGAGTATAGCTCTTGTATCGACAGCGGGTTCGGCAGGAGCTTTCGCAATTGTTACGCTAGAGGGCTATATACTCGCAAAATACACTCTGCCAATCGCTTGCGCCCTATTGTCGCTCTGTGCTCTATCGATGGTTTTCGGCGCTGGCGCAATATCCGAGAGAAAACGCAAATCTACCCCCCCTCTACCAGCGATAACCGCGCTAGCAAAAGGCGCGCGGCATAATAGCTATATTCTACTGACATTAGGGTTTTTTGTTTGCGGCTTCCAAGTGGTTTTCATCGCATTGCATTTGCCCAACTACTTCGATGAAATCGGGCTATCGCGCGCGACCGCAACTAGCGCACTCGCGTTGATAGGTTTAGGAAACATCGTTGGAACCCTACTTACAGGATGGTTAGGAGACAGAATCATACGCAAGAAAATAATATTGAGTGCTATCTATATACTACGCTCACTTACAATTTTACTGTTCCTGCTTGCGGACAAAACAACACTATCGGCAATGATTTTCGGTAGCGTGATGGGCTTACTGTGGTTAAGTACGGTACCACCAACTAGTGGTTTAGTGTTGTATTTTTTCGGTGCGCCGAATATGGCGATGCTCTACGGTATCGTTTTTGTGTCGCATCAAATTGGCTCTTTCTGCGGAGCTTGGCTAGGCGGAGTCATATTCCGAACGTTTGGTTCTTACGACCCCATGTGGTGGTTTGCAATTTTGTTGGGCCTGCTAGCAGCTGCGCTACACTATCCCATCAAGGAACAGAGAAAACTACTACCTGTTGCTACCTGAACTGTTTTTAAAAAACCTATTAGGGTCGAGCAAAGCACATAAGTTCTTGTATTCTGTAGGTGAGCGATGACCAGAAAAGCAAGAATTAGGCGAGTTCGAGAGGTTGTGCGCGAGCAGCTGTGCGCATAGTGGTGCGGTTAGGAAACCATGCCCTGCCAATGCACCAAAAATGAAAAGTTTGTCGAATGTACGAGAGTATAGC
>JABAAW010000036.1 GCA_014238535.1 Alphaproteobacteria bacterium | reverse complement strand
GTCGTCTTTTTTTTCTAGACTGGGCTATTTGTTTGCGCGCAGTGCGTTGCGTCGTTTGCAGCGGCGTATCGACCCCCGCACTTATAATGGAGCGGTATTTCTTGGATTGAATGGTCTTGTTATCAAGAGCCATGGTGATACGGATGCGATAGGTTTCGCAAATGCGGCATCGCTAGGTGCGAACGTTTTCCGTCGTGGTTTTTTGCACAGTATTAACAAACAGTTGCATGGTCTACAAAATGATCTGCAAAGTGGCGTAGCAAATGCGAGTATCTCTGCCTCCTCGAACTAGTAGTGATTGGGCTACTAGTATTGAGATTTTTGTTTATGGAAGTGTTTTGTGCATTTTTGAGACATGCGCAAGTTTGAAATGAATTTCGATGCGCGTGCCTAAAATGCGAGTTAGGGTTTGTGGAGTAGGTTCGTATTTACCGAAGCGAGTTCTTACGAACACGGAGTTATCGCGCTCTTTGGATACTAGCGATGAATGGATTCGCGTTCGTACTGGTATTCGCCAGCGTCATATAGCTGCGGATGATGAGTGCACCTCCGACTTAGCTCTGCATGCCTCGCGAGCAGCACTAGGGCAAAGTTCTCGTAGTGTTGATGAGATTGACGCGATTGTTTTAGCGACTACGACTCCGGAGAACACGTTTCCCGCTACGGCGGCGCGTCTGCAACATAAGTTAGGAATATCTCGTTCGATTCCTTGCCATGATGTGCAGGCGGTTTGCGCGGGCTTTGTTTTTGCGCTTCACAGCGCGTGGAATATGCTCCTGCTTGGTCAAGTGCGCTGTGTTTTAGTAGTCGGCTCTGAAATTTATAGCCGTAGCATTATAGATTGGCAAGACCGTAGCACCTGCGTTCTCTTTGGAGATGGTGCGGGGGCTTTTATTCTTGAGAGTATAGAAGAGGATGCATTTTCTAAAAATCCTTGCGGTTATATCCTTGATGTAATGACATCGACGGATGGTAGTTTCTACGACATGCTCTACATCGATGGTGGCGCTGGCTCTAGTACTAACGTTGGTCATTTGAAGATGAACGGAAGCGTTGTTTTTCGCGAGGGCATCGCTAAGATGGCGAATAGTGTTACGGAACTTCTTTCGCGCAATAATTTGCGCGCGGAAGATATTTCGTTGCTCGTTCCGCATCAAGCAAACCAGCGCATTATGGATGGAGTCGCGCGTAAATTAGGGGTTTTGCAGGAGCGGGTGGTTTCGACTGTTGGTGAACATGGCAACATTTCTGCTGCGACAATTCCTGCTGCGCTCTCGCATGCTTGCGCTGAAGGTATGGTTAAACGAGGAGATTTAATAGCTATTACTGCTATGGGTGGAGGATTTTCTTGGGGCGGAGCACTGATACGCTGGTAGTTTAAATATAGGTGGAAAAGAGCCTATTAGAGGGTTGGAGCACTAGAAGATGGTAGGAGAATTCTATAGAATCACGAGTGTTTAGACAAAAAGTGACGAAACGATAGATGTCGGTAGGTGTTCGAGATGAAGGTGATTACTAGATGAAAAAATATGCAAGTAAGTGGCTTGGCTGGCTTGGCTTCGCTAATATCGGGCAAACTCAAACTAAGCCGCTATTCAAGATAGCGTTAGTTGCAGGCTTATTTGGATTTTGTGCATTAGCGTTATTTGTGCGTCCGAGTTTTTTCCTCGTTGGGGAAGTGTCTGGTGAGGATAGCTCGCAATCTGGCACGGCTTCGCAGATTGTTGTCGAGGAGTATCTTTCATTGACTTGCCCGCATTGCGCTGTTTTTCACCGCGAGATTTACCCACAACTTACGGAGGGTGTTTTATCGCATCGGGGAGTTACTTTCCTCTACCGCGACTTTCCACTCGATGGGGTTGCTTTGCAGGCTGCGGTATTGTCGCGTTGTGGCGGCGAGGATTTACGCGCGAAACTAATGGGGGCGATGCTCGAGCGGCAGGATAAATGGCTAAATTCGTCGACTCCTATTCCGTTACTCATTTCTATTGTTCAACTCGTCGGTATCGACGAGGCTCGTGCGAAAGCATGCCTGCTAGATAAGTCTTTGGAACGCGCTGTGCTTGAAGAGCAGATCGATGGTAGCAAGAACTATAAGATTTCTTCGACGCCTTCTATTGTTGTTGCGGGCAAGAAGATTGAAGGTAGTTTGAGTGCGAAGAAGATTGTGAGCGCGATAAACAAAGAGCTTGCTAGAGCGGGCTTGCCCGAATGGAAATAAGTATGGGAACGAGAGCGGCACGCTACTGTCTATATCCAAAAACCATATTACCAATATAAGGTTTGCCTGCGAGTGCAGGTAGGATAGATGTATCTGCAAAATATATGCGAAATATAAGGTATTAGTTTATTTCTATGTACCCGGTTTCACTAAAAATTTCTGGCTTTAAATCGTTTGCCGACCCTGTTGACTTGTCGTTTGCGGTTGGCATTAGTGCGGTTGTAGGTCCGAATGGTTGTGGTAAGTCCAACATCATAGAGGCACTTCGTTGGGTTATGGGTGAGGGCTCGGCGCGCCGTTTGCGCAGCGCGGGGGATATGGAGGAGGTTATTTTTGCTGGGAGTAGCGAACGCCCCCCATTTTCGCGTGCTGAGGTTACCCTGACACTAGAAAATTCCAATGCGAAACTATCGACTATTGCGCAAGCGAGTATTGGGAACGATAGCCTGCATAATGGAGTTTCGCGTAATGATGGTTTGCAGGCTAGCGAGTCGGCTGGCGATGGCGATAAAGTAGTGCGTGGTAACGAGGGTAGTGTTTTTGCACGTTTGCGCAATGAAGAACGAGTAGCGATTTCGCGCCGCATAGAGATTGGAGGCGGTTCTACCTATCGTATTAACGGCAAGGAGGCTCTTGCACGCGATGTGCAAACTCTATGTGCGGACATAGGGTTAGGAGCCAATGCTTCGGCGTTGGTTGGTCAAGGTCAGGTTGCGGAGTTGGTTAAGGCGAAACCAAGCGAACGGAGAATTCTGATAGAGGAAGCTGCGGGAGTCAGGGGGCTATACTCTCGGCGTAGTGAAATTATGAATTCGCTAGACAATACACGAGCTACACTTTGTCGTGTAGAGGATATTTTGCACGAGCAGTCGAAGCGTATAAAGGGGTTGACCCAAGAAGATGCGCGTGCTGAGCGTCATCGAGTTCTTTCAGCGCAGATCAAACGTTGGCAGGCAAGCGCATTAGTGCGCGAGTCTCGCGCTTTACAGGAGAATATAGATTCATTAGAGGCTCGCAAGCAGCAGCTTATCTCGTCTCGTGATGATGGGATTGTTAATGCTGCTAAACTGGAAGCGCAGATTACGGACACAGAAGAACAGTATCGGCTTGCGGGCGACAAAGAACTTGCAAGTGCCACTTTATGGCAAAATTTAGGGCAAGAAATTGCTCTTCTAGAGTATTCACGCAAGGAAACGGAGGATAAAAAGGCTTCGTTAGAGCAGCATCATGCATCGCAGATTCGCACGCGAGACGAGCAGCAAAAATCACTAGCGGAGCTTGAGCCTTTGTGGCGAGAGGCGCAAGAGCTTGCTAGGCAGGCTACAGTAGAAAATACAGTTGAGGATACGGCAGAAGATGGGGAGGTAATGCAGCGTGAAGGTAGGTTGCGTGTGATAGGGGATGAGATTACGGCAATTGATAAGCAGCTAGTAAACCTTACAGAACGCTCGCGTTTTTTGGAAAAGCAGGGTGCGGTCTATACTGAACGGTTAGAGGTTTCGCGCAAGGCAAAAGATGACATAGAGAAGGAACTAGCAAAATTAAGCCGCGAGTTGCAGCAGAGTGAAGTTATTAATAATGCTGATTCTAGTAGTGTCCGCATATCGCAAAAGCCTGTGGGCATTAGCGTGCTTGCGGGTACTAGTTTAGAGGAACTTGTCTCGCGTAAGGAGCAATTGGCGGAGCGAATTCGCTCACTAGAATCTGATAGCGACGAGCGTCAACGCGAAATTTTACCGAAGTTGCGCCGAGCGGAGGAAGAGTTGTTGCAGCAGCGAGGAGTTTTGGACGACGAGCATCGCAAGACTTGCACTCGTCTGGCTACTGAGCGCAATAGACAGCACGAATTGCTACAGCGAGCCTCATCTTCGTTCGCGCAGGTAGAAGATGTGACGGGAAAGAGTAAAGTGAAAATGCCTGCTGTTAAGCCTTTGATTGTCAGTCTTTCGGTGTCAGAAGAGTTATCGCTTGCCCTATTCGGCGCGTTGGGAGAAGACTTGTTTGCCACTTTGCAAGAGGGAGGCATGCGCTATTGGCTAGAGCTTCGCCGAACGGAGACTAGCGTTGCGCCTCTTCCTGATGGGGTTACTAGTTTAGCAAGCCATATTAAGGCTCCGTTGGCTTTGCACGCACGCTTGTCGCAGGTCGGCTTGGTTTCGTCTAACGAACAAGGGGTTTTTCTACAGGCGCAATTGAGACAAGGCCAACGCCTTGTCGCGCGCGATGGCAGCAGTTGGCGTTGGGATGGATTGTATAGTGCTAGTTCAGTAGCGCGGGGAGTGAGGAAACGTATCGAATCTTTTTTACAGCTGGATAGCTTGCAAAAGAATTTTGCACTTAACGAAGATGCTTTGAGCCAGACTGAGCGAACTTATGCTAGTTCGGTAGCGTCTCTTACAAAAAGGCTTGCTGATACACGCGCCTCTTACCAAAGCGTGCTACTTGCGGAGGAAGAAGTAACGAAGGAGTTACAGGAGTTACGCGCGAACTTGCGCACAGCTGATATGCTAGCACGCAAACATGAGCAACAGATAGAGAGGCAGGCACAATTAACTCTTGCCCTTGATTCTTCTTTGGAGAAGCAACGTAGTGCGAAGGACGGATTGGAAGGATTGGCTGAGCATACGAAATTACTAGAGCAGAAAACTGAGTTAGAATCTAAACACCAAATTTTGTTGTTAGAACATGCACGCTTGTCGGCAGACAAGCAACGCGAGGATAGAAACCGCCTGCACGAGCAAGCGGAACACGATTCTCGCATTAATAAAGAGAAAAGTTTACGCAGTTTGATAGAGCATAGTAATGAAATACTGGCAAAGAACGCCAAAGACTTAACGGCTATTGAAGCGCAGCTGGCATCGCTTGCATCCCAGCCTGCTCTTGATTCTCGTCGCCTTAAGGAGTGTAAGTTGCGTCATCGGGAAATAGATGATCAGCGTCGTAGAGACAAGAATTCACTTGAGCGTTTGGGTATTATGCTTTCTCGCCAACGCGATCTTCTTCGTTCGTGCATATCGAAGAACGATGATAGAGAGAAGGATATAATTCGGCTACAAGTGCAAGGCGAGCATTTACCAGAAGAGCTTGCGCGACTAGCTTCTCGTTCGCAAGAGGAGCTAGGTTGTGATCTAGCCAGTTTATGCGCTCGCTATGATCTCGACGAGAAGATTTTGCTCGAAAGTGCTGATATTCAGAAAGCTGCTCGTAGAACAGCACTTGAGAAGCTTTCTCGTATGGGCGATATAAATTTTGCCGCAAAGCAAACGTTAGCAACCTTAAATAAAGAACATGAAAAGATGCAAAGCCAGCATAGCGATATTGAGGCAGCGTTGTCGAAATTGCACCAATCGGTTCGCAAACTGGAGGAAGAGGCGTCTAGCAAGCTATTGCGAGTTCGTGAGGAAGTTGGGGCTCAGTTTTCATCTTTTATGGGTCGTCTTTTTGCAGGTAGCGATGCGGAGCTTTTTTTCTCTGACGCGACGGATCCGATTTCATCTGGTCTTGAGATTCGCTTGACTTTGCCAGGTAAGCGCATTAGGTCTTTACGTTCTATGTCTGGCGGAGAACAGGCATTGGTTGCGCTTGCCTTGATATTGTCGGTTTTTTCTGTTTCTGGCGGGCGTTTCTGTATTTTAGACGAGGTTGATGCGCCCCTTGATGACAGCAATGTATCTCGTTTTTGTGATCTGCTGGAAGGTATAGCACGCAATGGTGACACGCGCTTTTTTGTTGTAACGCACCATCGCTACACGATGAGTCGAGCAGCTAGGCTTTATGGCGTAGCTATGCCTGAGCCGGGTTGCAGCAGAATTGTTACTGTTGCGCTGGAAGATGCGTTAGAAAGCGTTCGTGTTGCGGCTGAATAATTTGTATTACTAATGTGGTATAATTATTGCTGTGTAGTATAAGTGACAAAGAATAAGATTTTTTAGGTATCCCTATATTATTAAAAATGTTTAAGCGTTTGCTCTCTCTGAATAGTCTACGGTTTTTTGCGAAGAAGGTTGTTAGGATAGTTACACCGCGATGGTTTTCTGACGAGGCTGATAAAGATAGCAGTCCTGCTACAACCTCTCGTGCTTCGGAGCCTCGATTATCATCTGCGTCTCGTTTTTCTGCTACCGTTTCACCTCAAACTGCAATGCGCGCTACAACTCCTGCTAAATTAGGCTCCCATGTACGCGTTTCGTCTTTTCAGCATCTGCGTGCCTATGCTACTGGTTTTTTTTCTACTTCGTCGGTTACTTTCGTATTTCTTGCCCTTTTTTTGTTGCTTATTTACTCTATCGGTGGCTTCTGGTTTTTCAGCCAATTTACGCAAGATAGCAGGAAGATTCTTGATGGTGTGATTAACGATGAGAGGCTGAATAAATTTAATAGCTATAATTCTTTTATTACAAAGCAGACGCTTGCCAACATAGAGCTTTTGTCGTTAGACTTGCGCTCGCTTGTGTCCTCGCCTGGTCTTATAAGGTATGCGAGCGAAGTTTCTGCTAAGTTAGAAGATGACTCATTGCCAGCATCGAACTTACGACTTTTTTCTACCAATGATGATGCGACTGAATTTTTGCGTAGGAGCAATACACGCGATTTAATTTTTGTTACCACTGATGGTAAAGTTGTTTATTTGGCGGGCAATAATAGTGAATTGTGGAATATGTCTTTATTTGACAGTGGAGGTAGACCAGCAGCTAATAAGGATGGTTCCCTGCCTTCTGGTGAAATAACCGATCTGAGTGATGAGAAAGACCCATTAGGAGAAGGCTTGGCTACGCCGTCGTTGGATTCTCTACGCTTGGAATTAGATGCAAATTCGGAGATTTCGTTGCCGGTTAGTTCTTTGCAGAAAAAGATGGCGGTTGCCTTTGGTGCTTCGGCTGGAGTTAAACTGGGGAATCTTTATAAGCGCTCACTCTCTTTTGCGTTAGATCGTGGCTCGCCATTCTCCTCGGTATCGTTGTCTGATAATTCGGCTGTTTTTTTTGATAACGTTTCATCGGATGTTTTAAGCGATGCGACTAGCCCCTTTGGGTTATACGCATTGCCACTGCTAACGGGAGACAATAGTTTTCTTGGTGTTGTTCTGGTTGTTCAAACTCGTGCACAATTTTTAGATTCCTTGCTTGCGCGCCAAGATGATTCGATAAAGCGGATTGGTGTCAACCTTGCGTTTTTTGACACAAAAAGAGCTTTGTATAGCGCGAGTAATAATCAAGCGTCTGTTAATTCTTGGTTGCGAGCAGCTTTTGAGCGCTCGCGGACATCTGCTTCTACGATAAACAAATTCGCTTTTTTCAGAAATCTCATGGTATTTGATCAGAAATGGGTTCTTGCTATTTATGATCCTAAGAGCGTAGGGATTGCCGCCAATGGATCTGCTATATTAGACAGCACGTCCTCCGCTCCTTTAGCTAATGTAGGGTATCCAAAGGAGCATTCTAGGATGTTGCTCTACGGTATTTTGGTTTCTTCTTTCATTGGATTGCTATTTTTATGCTTGGGGTATTTTTTTTCTCACCTTTGGGGCTCCTCGCCGAGTGGTGCGCATTTGTTACTTTCTAGCCTTCCTGATTTCGAGAGGGGGGAGAAAAATCTTCCCTACCTTACGAGCGAGGGTGTGTTGGGCAAGCAATCTCGTTTTTTGCAAGATTTGGTAAGGCGTGCGAAAACATCTATGGCTTTGGTATCGGAGCGCAGTGATACAGCCCGTATGGACGAAGAGCGTAGTCGTCGACTAGAGGGTTTAATTATAGATTTTCAAGAGAAGGTGCAAGTAGCCTCTGGAGGATTGTCGGGAGCGACTGGTAGGCTTGTGCAATCGTCTGACGAGATGCGCCGTCAATCTGGTCAAGCGCGTGCGGTTACTCAAGATATGGTTCCGCGAGTTGCGAATACGACTAATCAAGTCCGAGATGCAGCTGAGCAAATATCGGTTTTGACTCAATCGTTGGATGTTATCAATCAGCGTGCGCAAGAATCGAGTTTGGCTATTCGCCAGAGCGTTGTGAGCACGGAGAAGGCAGATAGTTCTGCGAAACTACTTGCCTCTGCTTCGGATTCGATTGGTTCGATTGTTCAGCTTATTCAAGAGATTGCGGGGCAGGTCAACTTACTTTCGTTGAATGCCACGATTGAATCGGCGCGCGCGGGTGAGGCTGGCAAGGGATTTGCGGTTGTTGCTGCGGAGGTTAAAAATTTGGCGAACCAAACGACTAAAGCGACGGAGCAAATTTCTGGATTGATCGAAAATTTGCAAACCAGTTCGACGGAAGTTTTGCGTGCTCTTGATGAGATTCGCTCGACGGTTCGTAGCGCAGAGGTTGTTGCTGCGGGTATTTCGCAGACTATGCGTGAGCAGCGTCAAGCGGGAGATATTGTTGCGAGCAGTATGCTTGGAGCAGCCCGCGATGTTGAGGCGATTCAGACTAGTTTTGTAGCTGTTGACAGTGCTTCTGAAGGTGCAAACAAGCATGCGGAGGAACTGGAGCAAAGCGTTAATTATTTACGTGACCAATCGGCTGCACTTGATGGGCATATTCGCAATTTCATGGGTGAGATCCAGAAGGCTTAATTTTCACATAATTGTTATCCATTGTGTGGTGATGTTGTTTGTTTTTTGTGTTCCATCGGGGTATACAGTTGGGATGTTTGCGGAAGAAAGAGAATACGAATAACTGCTGTTAGTGCGGTAGGTATATAGAGTGGGTTTAGTGGGGAATGAAATTAGTGCAAGCACCGTTATCCGAGACTCAAGTTCAAACTAGTTCTCGAGCGCATACTCGTGTGAATGCGACACGTAAATCCTTGGCTGTTTCTGTGCAGCGTCGTTTAGGCTTCTCGCAAAGTGAGAGTAGACGTCTTGTTGATGATGTTTTTGATGTTATGTCAGATTTTTTGATTGAGCGAGGTAAGATGAAGATATCTACTTTTGGTAGTTTTGATGTTCGTAGCAAGTCTGCGCGTATTGGTCGTAATCTGAAGACTGGTGAGATAGTTCCGATTGCACCGCGGCGAGTTGTTTCTTTTCGTCCTAGTGTTGATTTGCGCGAGCGATTAAAATTTGATGCAGGAGATGGGAATAAGAAATAAAAACATGAGTGGGTTTCTTGTCTGAACAAAGTATCTATCGACCGATTGGCGAAGTAGCTAAGTTGCTACGTTTGCAACCGCATGTTTTGCGTTTTTGGGAAACGAAGTTCAAGCAGGTGTCGCCTCTTAAGCGTAGTGGAGGCAGACGCTACTATCGGCGTGAGGATGTGCGCTTGCTTTTTGCGATTCGCGACTTGCTTTATGTTGAAGGCTATACATTGCGTGGGGCACAAAAGGTTTTACGCGAGCGTCTGTCTAACGCAGGTGCTAACCCTAACAATAAGTCTAAAGATAAATCTAACTCTTGCTCTGAACCACCTCATAGCGGCGGAGCGTCTGCGCTTGATTACATGACGGATCATGATGCTAGCGGTGGGCAAAGTTCGATAGTGTCTTCGGAGCGGCTTGATTCTAATTTTTCTCAAGGTTTGTCTAAAGACCTTGGTGTTAGAGATGGTGCTTTGCTTAACTCCAGCACTCGCTCCCGCCTAGAGGGCGTAGCACAACGGCTAGAACGAGTTCTCGCTAGTTTAGGGCAGGTGTAAACACAGGCACAAATCCGACCACGCCCTCAACTCAAGGCTCTAGTTTACACTCAGTTGAGGATTAGAACGTCTCCTTGCTCCAACGCACGAAACTCCTGTATAGAGATGGTAGTCTCCTCAGCGTAGAAGTTCCAAGTTGCGTGTAGATTTGGAGGGTATTGCCTAGTTTTTCGTATTTGCCGCAGTGCGGAGCGTAAAGGCTTTGCGTCGTGATGCGAAAGGTAGATTTGGAAGTTAAATGCTTCGCGTGAATTATCTTTTGCGCCTTCGTTATCTATCGGTAAGGCTTCGACCTTTATACATAGGTTTGTTTTTTGCTTTACACTGCTTTTTTTTGTATCGAAGTTGTAGCTAATTATACCTGCGGGGGCGAGTAGCAGTTGATTGAGAAATGGTTGTAATTTCAAGGAGAGGGCTCCCAAAGCAACCGATAGTGGCAGTTCTTCTAGTTGAAAAGGTTCGGTCATTTTTTCTATCGTTTCCCGCAATACTAGAGGCAGAAATGCCTCCAGTAAGCAATTTGCTCCATTTATATTGATTTTCAGCAATTGCGTTTCTTTTTGCGGAGGTTGCAACGAATTTTGCACTCGTGCCTGACATCGCCACAAAGAGCCATCTGCTTGATACCAACCTTCATTTAATGCGCGTAACAATTGATCTGTTTCACGCAAGCTTAATACGGTCGTATCTGGCGGCAGGGCTTTCACTAGAGACCCTGCCTTTGCTGTAGATGGTGATAGATTTATTTTATGCCAAGCAGTGTCGTATGAAATAAGGTCGCTGTGCTTTTTTGCAGATCGCGTTTTGCTGGTTTTCGTATTTGCTTGTGTGCGAGTAATTGATGCGCGTGTTTCTGTTGTTAATGTTTTTTTTGTCATTTTTTTTCACTCATATTTTTTTACCCAACGGATAGATAGGATAAGCGTTATTGTAGGAGACAAGATAGGAGCAGGATTGAGGTAACGGTTATAATTCGCCTTGCTGCTCGTCTTCTTTTTTTGTGTCGACAACGATGGCAACTCCGCTGTGTTCTCGCACATGCTCTGTAAGTTTTTCTTTGTGGCTACGAATTTTGTCTAGGCTGTTTTTGTTGGTACCTGAAAATGTAGCGTGTAAAGCTCCCTCGACCATAGCGAATGTTACGGATGTTCCTGGCAATATGCTGTTGTTAAGCTGCAATCGAATGCTTCCGCCTTGCTGTAGGTTTGTGTTTGTTTGCAGGACTCTATCTGCGACGGCTTGAAATTCGTCGAACAAGCGGTCTGTTCCTGATGTTGGTGCTACCTTATCTGGGCTAGCAGTGGCACTAGTTTGTGTTGCTGAGGCACCACCGTGTAGTCCTTGCAGAATAGCGTTAGCTTTTTGCTCGCTAGTTTCTTCTTTATGCTCCCTATCTTTATATAAATTTTGATGCAGAGTACTTTCTTTTTGCTGTTTCTGTAAAATATCTTTTTCGCTTGTTTTTGAATCGTTGGCAGAATTTTTTTTTGTTTTTTCGCCTTTCATTTTTTGTGCGAAACGCTTTTTATTTTCCTCTGTTAGTGCTTTGTTATTATTGTGTGTGTTTATTTCCTGTTCCTTTTGCTCGGCTATGTTTTGTGTTTTTGCCTGCTCGTTTGTAGTTGTGGAGGTGTTGGTTCTGTATAAGTCGCTCATAGTGTTGCCCCATTGTTTTGTTTCGCTTTATCGCATTGTTACATTTTTTATTGCATATACCGGATTCTGTTTTTATTCGAGAGCTGGATTGGGAGCGTCTGGGATTGTTGTTAGTATGCTAGATATAGGAAATCCGACGGTTTCATTTTTGTATTTTAGCATTATTCCGTTGTTAGCAATATTGGTGATTTGCTTGTCGCTATCGATGGTTTCTCCGATCAGATATCGTTTAGAGTTCCTGTCGTTATTTATTCGTAAATCGACTGCGCGTTGCCGCCCAAGTAATAGTGCGGTTATTTGTGCGTATAGTGGTGGTACGAGTATCAGTTTTTCTTTAATTATTGGTGCGTTAGGCAGTTTCAGAGAATGTTTTTTTAGAACGGTTTGTAATTCGTCGTGAAAGTTAGAGAAGATTGCGCCGGAGATTATTAGATATCCAGAGATTAATTCTAGTTTTATGCCGCTAAATGCGGCATTTTTTGCTAACGTTTTTTGTATTCCACCAAGCATAATCTCGTTAGTGGTTACGTCCATTTCGACTTCGACTATGTATGGCAGGTCTTGTATTACGGCTTGCCTGAAAGTTTCGACTCGCCTTTCGTATTCGATGAAGCCTTCCACCCGTAATTTAAAATATTGAGTATCTATCCTTTGTGCTTTGCTAGCTTCGGCAGTTGCCCCGTAGTCACTTAGCATCGTGCCTTGCTCGGTTTTTTCGAAGTTGTAGTTTTCAGCGTTTTTTTCTTGTTCGTTTCTTGCATTGATTTTTTTGTTTTCAGCCGAGTTGTTTTTTGCGATAGGTAACAGAACGAAATTAGCGTACAGCCCGTATTGTTTTG
>JABAAW010000035.1 GCA_014238535.1 Alphaproteobacteria bacterium | reverse complement strand
AAAAATATAAAACCCCAAACGGCTATCAGATACATTGCCTATACTAAAGTGTAGTAGTGATTGATAACGACTCTTCGTGAATTCGTCAGACATATAAATCGCTCATTGCTGAATCATCTCTCACTCGAAGGGCTATAATAAACAGCCACAAAAATGGCAATAACACCGTGCACTCGCAACCATCGCTTTACGCGGTTGTCTGACAAGCGTCAAGCAAAAATCTTGTTTTAAGATACTATCCCAAAACATCTCAAGCCTCATCATACTCACAAAATCAGACAAAAAGCGAGCCTCCTTATCGCCTACCACTTATTAACTATAGCCACTCATACCGCAGCTACCTTGGCGAAAGTCGGTAGTAAGTTATACTTGCGGCGCGCAGGCGGCGAGTGCAAGCGACTCTCAGAATAGGTGATATAACTACCCTCTATCTCATAGCCAACGACTCGACGACCATAACGCCGCGCGACTAACGCCGTTTGACCACTACCCAAAAAAGGATCCAAAACCTCATCCCCTTCGCGCGAATACAAAAGAACCAAGCGCCGTACCAACTCCTCAGGATACGGGCAAGGATGCGAAATCGTGCGCGGCGGAACCGGCGCAATATGCCAGATGTTGTTCGCAATATCGCGCTTAAAAACATCGTCTATCGCCATAGCCTCCTGCTTATCCTCGCGCCAAAAATCACCAGATTTACGAAAAAGCAAAATATACTCCGTCATAATGTTCGGGTAGTAGTAGCCCGCGCGCGGATGCTGGATAAAACAACCCGCTCGCTTAACTCCGCCCGTTACCTTGTTCCAAATAATATCCTGATGAAAATCCCAACCCAATCTCAACATGCGCTCGGTTATCAACATCGGCGTCGGATAGTGCTTACCCTTATGCAAAAGCGTGCCGATAACAATCGCACAAAAACCTCCAGCCTTCGTCGCACGAAAAACCTCAGCAAAAACTAACGAAATATTCTCAAGATACTCTTCTAATGTAGCTCCAAAACCGCTGTACACACGCTCCCTATACCATACCTCCGCACCAGAAGAATCATCCTGACGCGAACGCAAATCTCTCGCATGCAAGTCCTTCGCATGCAAATCATAGTCAATCGCATTCCAATACGGCGGCGAGGTCACCGTCAAAGATATCGAGCAATCCTTGCACTCCAACATCTCCTTACAAGAACAGTGGTAAAAACGATAACCAGCACCGCTCGCCATAGCAGAAGTCTCCGCGCGCGAGCTAACCACATCGGCAGGCGCAACCGCAGGTTCAAGTCGCGCATTCGACATACCTTTCTTATCGGCAGCTATAGCCATTCATACAAATACATCAATCAGCATCGCCAGCGCCAGGCTTCGGCGAAAAGTGATGCTTCATCTTCTCACCAACATCCTCCCACTCCTTCGCATCGCTAGGAGTATCACCCTTGCGCGTGATGTTCGGCCATAACTCGCTATATTCGCGATTCATAACTAGCCATTGCTCCGCATCCTTCTCGCTATCCGGCAATATCGCATCTATCGGACACTCAGGCTCACACACTCCGCAGTCAATACACTCGTCAGGGTGAATAACTAACATCGTCTCACCCTCGTAAAAACAATCAACAGGGCATACCTCAACGCAATCCTGATACTTGCACTTAATGCACTTCTCAGTCACAACAAAGGTCATAAAAAACTCCCGAAATAATGAAAAAAATCAAATAACCCATTGCATAAACAACGCAAAAAGCAATCTTGGCATTTTTCTTGATTTACATAAAGAGAAACCACAAATCATAGCACGATAATAATATGCAACTCGAAACAAAAATGACCGATTCGCAACATATAAAAAAAACAGATATCCTGAAAAAATGGCTCGAACAAAAAATATCATCAGAACGAAAACAAACCATCTTCCAACCAAACCCAAAAACTAAAAAAATAATCGAGCCATACTACATAAGAGCAGGTAAAAAATATAAACGAATCAACAAAAACTCAAACATCGAAACCGCAGAAATACTAGGATTCTACGATAATAATGGCATTACACACGTCCGATTCAAAACTCAACTCCGAAATACAATCTCAAATACATATGACAAAAATGAACCAAAAATACTATCATTCAAACAATTCTCTCAAATATTCGATATCACAAAATCGTGACACGCTTGAAATTACAAAACGTAAAACTAATATAATATAGTGAGAAAGATACATAATCATATTCGCGGGCGTGGCGAAATAGGCAGACGCGCCGGCTTTAGGTGCCGGTGAGGAAACTCGTGGGGGTTCGAGTCCCTCCGCCCGCAGAGCAATAGCCCGCAGAGCAATAATCCGCAGAGCAACAACACACAGAACAACAAATCCGCTGACAGCAGAACAATCGTAAAAATAAACTAATCCAAAAAACGGAGAATAAACATGGAAATACAAAAAGATAGTCTAAATGAAGAGTTCGCTCATAAATACATAGCAACCATGCCTCAAGCAGAATTCGACGATAACTTCGAAAAAAAATTAACCGAAATCGCTCCTAAAATAAAAATGGACGGATTCCGAGACGGAAACGTACCCATCAAAGTCATTCGCGAAAAACACGGAGAACAAATAAAACGCGAGATGCTCGCTAATGTCGCTCAAAATGCCATCAAACAAATTCTCGACGAAAATGAAAATATCAGACCAATAGGAGCTCCAAGAGTCAACTTCCTGCCAAACGAAAATGATAATATCAAACTAGAAGTAAATATCTTCACCGCTCCCGATATCGAGGTCAAAGACTTCTCACACATGGTAATAAAAAGACCGCAAGTCGATATACCAGATAATACCATACAAGAAAATCTGACAAACCTCGCACGCAGAACCGCTCCCGTAGAAGAAGTAAAACGAAAAAGTAAAGAAAACGACGTTATCGTTATCGATTACGAAGGAATAGTAAGTGACAATAAAGAAAATACCATCAAAGCTAAAGACTTCCGCATAGGACTAGGCGATAAGGCAATGCTGCCAGAGTTCGAAAAAAATCTCGAAAACCTAGAGGTAGGTGATAAAAAAAACTTCGACGTAACATTCCCCGATACACACTCTGCTAAAAATATCGCAGGACAAAAAGTCAACTTCTCTATCGAAGTCAAAAAAATACTAGAAAGAAAAAAAGAAAACTTCAGCGTAAATGACGAACTCGCTAAAAGACTAAAACAAGATAATCTAAATAATCTGAAAAATGTCGTAGTCGCACAAATACAAAACAGTCTATTGCCCGTCATTCGACAAATAGTCAAAAGACAAATCTTCGATTGGTTCGATAAACAATACTCGTTTCCTCTACCGCAAAGGTTGATCGATGCCGAATTCTCAGATATTTGGAAACGAGTACAAAACGAAATGAGCAAACGAAATGTCGAAAAAGACAAATTCCCAGACGCAGAAGAAAAACTACGCACGCAATATCGAGCCATCGCTGAAAGACGACTGAAAACCGGCCTGATACTCGCAGATATCGCTAGAAGAAATGGCATAGCCGTCAACGACGCCGAATTGCTAAACTCCATCAAAGCTCGAATCGGAAACAGACCAAATCAACAGCAACAACAACTACTCGCAAGAATCGATAAAAGACCTCAAAGCGTGCTCGCTGAATTTAGACCGCAAGCTCTCGAGGAAAATGTCGTCGAATACATTCTCAACAAAGTATCCATCGAAAACGAAAAAATCGAACTCGACGATATGATAAAACGAGCTCAAGAATTAAAAAAAGAAACGCAATTGCAACTCGGCGACGCACAAGAAAATAACGACTCAAGCATCGAAAATAAGCAAAACTCCGCAGCAGCTATACAGCATCAAGGCAAAAAAAATAAAAAACGCTGGCGTAATTAAAAATATCTCAAACCATGAATAATTCGTTCATCGATAAACATAGCGCTATAACAGGCGCGCTCGTGCCTATGGTCGTCGAGCAGTCCGCTCGCGGAGAACGCGCGTTCGATATATATTCGCGCTTGCTGAAAGAACGAATCGTATTCCTAACTGGGCCTGTAAATGATGATGTCGCAAGCCTCGTTTGCGCACAACTCTTGTTCCTAGAAGCCGATAACCCTAAACGCGATATTTCTTTCTACATAAACTCGCCAGGTGGCGAGGTAACTGCTGGCTTGTCCATATTCGACACCATGAACTACATTCAACCAGAAATAACTACTCTGTGCTTAGGGCAAGCCGCTTCTATGGGCTCTCTGCTATTAGCAGCAGGGCAAAAGGGAAAAAGATTCGCATTGCCTTCTAGCAGAATTATGGTACATCAGCCTTCAGGCGGAACTAGGGGCACCGTCGCCGATATTCATATTCAGGCAAAAGAAATGTTGCGAATAAGGCAACGAATCAATGAAATATACGCAAAGCATACAGGGCAAAAAATAGCCATCATCGAAAAAGCCATGGACCGCGATAGCTTCATGAGTGGGGAAGAAGCAAAAAAATTCGGACTCATCGACGAAATACTCGTCAAGCGCAAGATAAACGCTTCTAAAAAATCGTAATATCATCATATAAAACTAAAAAAAGCCATGACTCGTAGTAACGATCACAAAAAAAAAGACGCTGGTAAAAAAAATCTCTTCTGCTCATTTTGCGGTAAAAATCAAAGCGAGATAAAAAAACTCATCGCAGGACCAGAGGTATTTATATGCGACGAGTGCGTCGATCTTTGCACCGAAATCATACAGGAAGATCATAAAAACGCTGCACTACGCGCCGATAGACGCGTTCCTACTCCTGCAAAAATAAACAGCCATCTCGAAGAATATATAATAGGACAAGAACACGCTAAACGAGTCTTGTCCGTCTCAGTGCACAATCACTACAAGCGCATCGAGGAGGAAGAGCGATCAAGCGCTAACGACGTAGAACTAGCAAAGTCTAATATATTGTTAGTCGGACCAACAGGTAGCGGAAAAACACTCTTCGCGCAAACGCTAGCTCGCACTCTAGATGTTCCTTTCACTATGGCAGACGCGACTACTCTAACCGAGGCGGGCTATGTCGGGGAGGATGTCGAAAATATAATTCTAAAACTTCTGCAAACCGCAGACTACGACGTCGAGCGCGCGCAACGCGGAATCGTCTATATCGACGAGGTCGATAAAATTAGTCGAAAATCAGAAAACCCTTCCATTACACGCGATGTCTCAGGCGAGGGCGTGCAGCAAGCTCTACTGAAAATCATGGAGGGCACTATCGCTAGCGTGCCGCCGCAGGGCGGGCGCAAGCATCCGCAGCAGGAATTCTTACAGGTCGATACTACTAACATTCTGTTCATTTGCGGCGGCGCGTTCGCAGCTCTCGATAAAATCATCGCCGCGCGCGGTAAGGGAACCGCTATCGGTTTCGAATCAAAGTTGCCTCAACACGACACACACGAAAACTCAAAAATAATGCAAAAACTAGAGCCCGAAGATTTAATCAAATACGGGCTAATTCCCGAATTCGTCGGGCGCTTGCCCGTCGTCGCTGTTCTCGATAATCTCAAAATCGACGACTTGGTGCGAATATTAATCGAGCCAAAAAACGCATTGATAAAGCAATACCAACGCTTATTCGCCCTCGAGGAAGTGCAACTATCTTTCGCAAAAAGCGCTTTGCAGGCTATCGCCGAAAAAGCAAGCGAGAGAAAAACCGGCGCACGCGGATTACGCGCAATCTTGGAAAATGCTCTGCTCGATTCAATGTACGAAATACCAGATCGCAAAGATATCGAAGAAGTCGTGATAAAGCGGGAAAATATCGATACCGATTCACCTCCTTTGAAAATCTTGTCTAAAAAACGCCGCGAAAACAAATCCGCCGCACGCGCGTAGATAACAACCATAGAGACAAAACACTATAAAAAGGCTATCATCATCGCGTTATGTTTAAGCAAGTGAAAAAATCAGGCTAACCACAAAAAAAATGCAAGCAGAGACTCCTAGCAAAAAAAAACCTGGTAAGAAAATACCTGGCAAAAAAATACTTGCCAAAAAAACTGCTGCCAAAAAAACCAACGAGGCAGAATCGTGCAAGCTCAGCGAGGCGGATAATGAGAAGCAAGAAAATCTCGCACAAGAAAAACTTACTCAAGAATCTTCTGCAGAGGCTAGTGGCGACTTGAAAACCACCAGCAAAAATACAAAAAAAACTACAACCAAGCCTGCCGTGAAAAATGTCGTTAAACTTGTTAAAAAATCACTCGTGAAATCTAATATGCAATATTGCTCGCTATTACCATTACGCGATATCGTCGTCTTTCCGCGCATGATAGTTCCTCTATCCGTCGGGCGCGAGCGCTCAGTGCGAGCTCTCGAGCAAGCGCGAAAGCAAGATGGTAATATACTCTTGGCAACGCAAAAAGACGCATGGATAGACATCCCTCAATCTAAACACCTGTTCGAAGTCGGAGTCTTCAGCACTATCTTACAAATGCTACATCTGCCAGACGGCACCGTGAAAGTATTGGTCGAAGGTAAGTCCAGAGCGCAATTACAACTAGTGCCAGAAGACGAACTATTCCTAAAAGTAGCTTACCAAAAAATAAACGACATCGACGAAAACAATGAAACATTGCCAGCATTGCGAAAAGCAACGATGACGCAGTTCGATAGGTATTGCCAAAATAATCAGCGTATCCCCGACGATATAATGCGATCTCTGAATAATATGGCAAACCACGGGCAAGTCATCGATCTGATCGCACAGCACTTGCATATCGATTTAGACAAAAAACAAAAACTACTCGCCACAAATTCCATCACAGAGCGATTCGAGGGCGTGCTCAAAATACTAGAAGACGAAATCGGGCTGCTGCGAGTCGAAAGCAAAATACGCTCGCGAGTCAAAAAACAAGTCGAAAAAAGCCAGCGCGAATACTATCTAAACGAACAGATCAAAGCCATACAAAAAGAACTAGGCGACAACGATAAAGGCGGAGACGAAATATCAGAACTAGAGCGCAAAATACGGTCCTTGCGCTTAACTAAAGAAGCTCGCGAAAAAGCAACATCAGAAATAAAAAAACTAAAACAAATGAGCCCGCTGTCCGCAGAAGCTACCGTCGTGCGAAACTATCTAGATTGGATCGTATCGCTTCCTTGGAAAAAAAGATCAAAGATCAACTCCGACATGGAGGCTTGCAAAAAAATACTCAACGAAGATCACTACGGACTCGACGAAGTCAAAGAACGAATACTCGACTACCTCGCCGTGCAGAGCAGAGTGAAAATATTCAAAGGTCCGATACTATGTCTCGTAGGACCTCCGGGGGTCGGAAAAACCTCGCTCGGAAAATCCATCGCCCGCGCAATCGGAAGAGCATTCGTGCGCGTGTCACTCGGCGGAATTAGAGACGAGGCAGAAATTCGCGGGCACAGAAGAACTTACGTCGGCGCAATGCCCGGAAAAATAATCCAAAGCATGAAAAAAGCAAAAGTAAGCGATCCTTTCTTCCTACTCGACGAAATAGATAAAATCGGAAACGATTGGCGCGGAGACCCAACATCCGCTCTTCTAGAAGTACTAGACCCAGAGCAAAATAATACCTTCAACGACCACTATCTAGAGGTAGACTACGACTTGTCTGAGTGCATGTTCATTACTACCGCTAACTCGCTAAACATGCCCCAAGCACTTATCGATCGTATGGAAGTCGTGCGCTTGCCCGGATACACCGAAAACGAAAAAATCGAAATCGCTAAACGACACCTCGTTCCTAAAATCTTCGAACAATCCGGAGTCGAAGATGGCGAAATATTCATAAAAGAAGACGCAATACGAGATACAATTCGATACCACACAAGAGAAGCAGGTGCTCGAAATCTAGAGAGAGCCATCGCTCGAATCGCTCGTAAGTCAATTCGAAAAATAACCGCTAATGAAAAAATTCCCATAAATATCAAAAGCAAAAATCTACAAGAATTCCTAGGCATCAGAAAATTCCGATTCGGTGAAGTCGAAAGCAAAGACCTCATCGGAGTCGCAACAGGACTCGCATGGACCGAAGTCGGCGGAGAATTGCTTACCATCGAAGCCGTAACTATTCCAGGCAAAGGACGAATCAGAAAAACAGGAAAACTCGGCGATACCATGCAGGAATCAATTCACGCCGCAGAAAACTTCATCAAAAGTAGATCCTGGAACTTCGGCATAACTCCCGACGTGTTCGAAAAAATCGACCTGCATGTGCACGTGCCAGAAGGCGCTACTCCCAAAGACGGACCCTCCGCCGGTATCGCCATCGCTACCGCTCTAGTCTCCGTTCTTACAGGCATCGCCGCCGACCGAACAGTCGCAATGACCGGCGAAATAACCCTGCGCGGAAGAGTGTTGCCCATCGGAGGGCTGAAAGAAAAACTGCTCGCAGCTCTGCGCGGAAATATCAAAACCGTCATAATACCAGACGAAAATAAAAAAGACCTCGAAGAAATCCCAGATAATGTCAAAAATGGGCTGAAAATAATACCCGTAGACTCCGTCGAGCAAGTGCTACATATCGCTCTAAAAAATAAACTGACACCCTTGCCTTCTCCTATAGAAATACAAAGCCATGAAAAAACAAAAATAACGCAAACCGTCTCCGATGACCTAAATCTCGAAAAAACTACTCACATCGCTAAAAAACAACCCATGCAAGAACAAATTCCTCACTGAAATAAAAAATATCAACAAAATAAACTAAAGATATAAAAAAAATTCTCTAAAAGTTACTGGTAATGCATTTTCTCTGCTAGGATAATCGCAAAAGTCAAAGCAAGAATTGACAATATGACCCAATATGAACTTAGACAAAACCATGAAATATCGTCAAGCCGTAGTAGCGCAAAATAACAGGCGATAAGGCGGGGCGATGTCTAAAAAATCCTCATTGCTAACCTCAAACTCATAAGGAACTGAATGGTGAACAAAAGCGAACTCATCGAAGCAGTCGTATCAGCAGCAAATATACAAAAAAACCAAGCAAGTTTGGCTGTCGAAGCACTCTTCAACACAATAGAAAAATCTCTCAAAAGCGGTAAAGAAGTAAGAATAACAGGATTCGGAACCTTCTCCGTCGCACGCAGACCCGCAAGAACAGGGCGCAACCCGCGAACCGGCGAAGCAATTCAAATACCCGCTAGCATACAACCCAAATTCAAAGCAGGAAAAGGACTGAAAGACGCCGTAAACTAGACCAGTAAACCAACATAAAATACACGGGCGATTAGCTCAGTTGGGAGAGCGTCTCGTTTACACCGAGAAGGTCGGCAGTTCAACCCTGTCATCGCCCATTCTCTGAAAGAAAAATCACATAAAACTGCGCGGATCAATGTCTATCTTAAGACGAACATCATTGAGCCTCATCGACGATAACCACTTCTCTATAAAAACACGCACGCAAGCAGACGACTTCGAACGAATAAGAAATCGCCGTCGGTGATAGCCTCGTAAAGGCGAAAGCAACGGAACCGACGGACCAAAGCAATCGATAGCAAAACCGCGCGGAATAGATTCGCGCAAGCGATACGCGCATTCAGCTACAGCAGACTCGTCGCGAGCACTCAATATAACCGCACCTAGTCGCGCAAATGGCGGCCAAAAATGCTCTGAACGAGAGGAAAGCTCGCTCGCAAAAAAGCCATCGCGGTCAAATGAACTCAACGCTCGCAATACACTCGAGCCAGAGTCAAGCGTTTGCACCACCACCTCGCCAGAGAGACCCGCACGACCCGCTCTGCCAGATACCTGATGCAGTAGTTGGTAGCAACGCTCGAACGAACGCGGGTCGCCACCACTCAAGCCCAAGTCCGCATCGACAATGCCGACAAGCGTAAGATACGGAAAGTGGTAGCCCTTCGCCAACATCTGCGTGCCTAGTAGAATATCGCATTCTCGAGATTCCATCGAGCGCACTACAGAGCGCGGATCAGTCGTATCAGAACTAAGCGTGCGCAGGCGAGCCTTCGGAAAACGCGTTGTAAGCGATTCAGAAAGACGCTCGATACCCGTGCCGCAAGACTTCAAACTACCAACCGAACCGCAAGATACACAACTGCGCGGCACAGACAACGAAAAAGAACAATGGTGACAAATAACTCGCTCGCGCAAGCGATGCTCAACTAAAAACGAATTACAATAGCGACAAGACAAACGCTCGCCGCATTTAACGCACAATAGCAACGGTGCATAGCCTCGACGATTGAGGAATACCAAGGCTTGCTCACCGCGCTCTAAAACGCCCTCGATGCGCGAGCAGAGCGTCGGTGTCAAAAAACGATCGCCAGAAAAATCGCCAACCGCTAACGATTCTTTCAGCATATCAACTATCGTAACCTTAGGTAGCGAGGCTTCTCCAAAACGCCGAGGTAAAAATATTCGACTATATTTACCCTCACGCGCGTTATGCCAACTTTCAAGCGACGGTGTCGCGCTTACTAGCAGCACTAGGCAATCAGACTTCTGACCACGCAAAACCGCCATATCGCGCGCGTGATACACTATCCCATCTTCCTGCTTGTAAGCTCCATCGTGCTCCTCATCTACAACGATAACCCCCAAGTTGCAGAACGGTAAAAATAAAGCACTACGCGCTCCCAATACCGCAAGCGAGCAACCAGACGCAACGCGTTGCCATACCATGCGCCGCTCCGCCATACTGATGCCAGAATGGTAGAGCAGTGGTGCAAAGCCAAAGCGTTCGCAAAAGCGTTCCCTAAAGCGCAACGATAACGCTATCTCAGGCAACAACAGCAATGCCTGCTTACCCGCTGCAAGACAAGCCGCTATCGCCTCAAAATAAACCTCAGTCTTGCCCGAGCCAGTCTCGCCATCCAGCAGCACGCAAGAAAAATTACCCGCAGCCAAAAGGCTACGCACAGAACTAGCCGCCTTGCTTTGCTGCTCGTCTAACTCCTTCGCTATACCTTTAGCTATGCCTTTATCCGTTGGCGCGAGCGTAGCAGTATCTTCTAACCACCCTCGTGCAAGCGCATCAGCTGGTGCTACTCGTTCAACGAGCATAAGCTTTTCAGCCCTATCTAGCACGCCAGCCGATATTCCTTGTTTCAATATACCCTTGCGCGATAAATCCTCAGCGCCCGCAAGCTTAGCTAGCAAAAAACCTCTCGCTTTCGGCAAGGCGTTGTTAACTTCCCCTAGCCTTTGTTGTTCCGCGCCCGCTACCGTCAAGCGATAGCATATATTCGCCGAGTCGCGTCTCGCCTTCGCACGCACAATCTTGCCTGAACGCAACAGCGGTGCAAATACGATCTGTAGAAGGAGGCCTCGACGCGTCATCGTATAGCGCGCTACCTCTTCTAAAAACGCGCAAAACATCTTATCCAACGCTAGTAAGTTCTTACTAGCGGGCGCTCCTTCTTGCGCCATATATTCTTGGCGCATCGATGACTCGAGACGTTTCAACTTTATTCGCGCAGGTACCTGAGAAATCGTCGTCCAACTCCAAAGGACGCCTAGTTTCTCTCGTTCTGAACTAGCCTTGCCAAACGGAACCAGCAACAAGTCACCTTCCGTAAGCATTCGCGCTACAGCAGGCGCACAGGCGTAATCAAAAAAACTTCCAAACGGCGCACCAAGCAACAGGACTCGCGCAACTACATCCTCTTCAGCCGTAGTGCTTATCTCAGGCTCGCCAGCTTTAGCAACATCTCTTGTATCATCTCTTGTATCATCTCTTGTATCATCTCTTGTATCATCTCTTGTATCATCTCTTGTATCATCTCTTGTATCATCTCTTGCAACAGCTCCTCTCGCGCAAATCGCACCTTGCTCCTCGTCAACCATAGCAAAGATTATAGCCTACCTTGACATTGTTGCCCCCATATAGCACAAACTAGAGGTGAAGTTTTTTATCGACTCAGCCGACGTTAGTGAAGTGCGCGCGCTTGCAAAAAGCGGACTTATCGACGGCATTACCACAAATCCATCGCTAATCGCAAAGTCCAATGCGAACATACACGAGCGCATCGCCGAACTTTGCGCCATCGTAGAGGGTCCCGTAAGCGCAGAGGTGACCGCAACCGAATACGAGGCGATGTGCAAGGAGGGCAGAAAACTCGCGCAAATCGCTCCAAACGTTACCGTAAAGGTTCCTCTAACCGAAAACGGCTTGCGCTGTTGCCATTCTCTAAGCAGCGAGAATATCGATGTAAATGTAACGCTGTGCTTCTCCGCAGCGCAGGCTCTTCTAGCCGCCAAAGCAAACGCTCGATTCGTATCTCCATTCATCGGTAGGCTCGACGATATCGGGCACGACGGTTTGCTACTAGTCGAAGAAATACTAGAGGTCTATAGCAAATACCAATTCCATACCGAAGTCTTGGTAGCATCAATTCGAAGCGTAGCGCATGTCCTCGCAGCAGCACGCATGGGC
>JABAAW010000034.1 GCA_014238535.1 Alphaproteobacteria bacterium | reverse complement strand
TACGGGAAAATATCACGGTTGCGGAGTTAGCGAACCGTATGGCGGAACGAGTTAGTGATGTTATGCGGCTTTTGGCTAACTTAGATATTACGGCAACAGAAACCGAGTTGATCGATGCGGATAGTGCTGAGTTAATTATTAACGAATTTGGTCATAAAATAAAACGCGTTTCTTTTTCCGATATTGAAATAAAATTAGAGGAAGCAGATAAGAAATCTGATTCGCATAAGGTTTCTCGCCCGCCTATCGTTACTGTCATGGGTCATGTAGATCATGGCAAGACGAGTCTTCTTGACGTTATTCGTAAATCTAGTGTTGTGAAGTCTGAGGCTGGAGGTATTACGCAGCACATCGGAGCATCGCGTGTGTTGCTACCTAGTGGTCGCGGTATTACTTTTATTGATACCCCTGGTCATGAAGCTTTTTCTTTGATGCGCGCACGCGGAGCTATGGCGACTGATATCGTTATCCTTGTAGTTGCTGCTGATGATGGAGTTAAGGAACAAACGGTTGAGGCAATCAACCATGCGAAAGCAGCGGAAGTGCCAATTGTCGTTGCACTTTCGAAATGCGACCTGCCAAATGCGCGCGTTGATGTAGTTTTAGACGCACTTGCCTCGCGTGGCTTGCTAGTTGAATCGCGTCAGGGTGAGGTTTTATGCGTGAATGTTTCTTCGCATTCTGGAGAAGGGATAGAAAAATTACTAGAAGCTATCCTATTGCAATCCGACTTACTTGAACTAAAAGCGGCGACTGATGGAGTATGTAGAGGCGTTGTTCTAGAATCTCGTACTGATAAGGGGCATGGAATTCTGGCTAGTTTGTTGGTGCAAGAGGGCTCGTTGCGCAAAGGAGATGTACTACTAGCTGGTGCTCAGTGGGGACGCATTCGTGTTATGCTTGATGAGCATGGCAAAGTTTGTGAGAGTGCCAGCCCGTCGCACCCGGTTCAAGTTTCTGGTCTACAAGGGCACCTGCACTCGGGGGAAGTTTTCCGTACTGTCTCCAATGAGATACGAGCGCGTGAAGTCGGAGAGCACCGAGCGCAGCATCTTAAGGAATTGAAACAGAATAAATCCTCGCCCTCAGCTGCTGTTGGTGATGAAATTACGGTTGAGCAGCTTCTAGATAATGCGCATCGTGATAATAATGTTAAACGCTTCCCATTTGTTTTGAAAGCAGATGCGCACGGCACGCTTGAGGTTGTAACGCATGCTTTGAAAAATATTAGTGCTACTCTCGATGAAGCTGAGATTGTTATTTTGCATGGTGATGTTGGCTCTATCAACGAGTCGGATATTTCACTTGCGGCAGCATCGGAAGCTTGTGTCTTGGGTTTTAGTGTGAAGCCTACGGTTCAGGCTCGAGCGCTTGCTAAAAATCTATCTGTTGATGTACGCTTTTACAAGGTGCTGTATGAGTTGTTGAACGAGATTGAGTCTCTACTGAAGAGGACTCTAGCACCGAAGACGAGGGAGATAAGGTTGGGTCTTGCGGAGATCAAACAAGTTTTCCCTATTGGCAAGATTGGTAACATCGCTGGCTCTGCGGTGCTTGATGGAGTTATGCGGCGTGGGGCGCGTGCGCGTATTTTACGTGGTGAGGAAAATGATGTTTTGCACGAGGGTCGTGTTAAATTCCTTAAAAGCTATAAGGAAGAAGTGCGTGAGGTTTCGAAAGGTGCGGAGTGTGGTATTGCTTTTGACAACTTCCAAGATTTTTCTGCCAACGACCGCATTGAATGCTTTTTGGTCGAAGATGTAGAGGAAACAAGAGCCTAGTGTGAAGCATGGCTTAAATAACATGATATAGTAATTTTATGGTTAGCAGTGAAGCCTTATCCATAAAAAAGCTTTCTACGAGTAATAATTTTTATGTCTCGCTCTAAGAAAAAAAATAATAAAAATAGAACACTACCTTCGCAGCGTCAGCAGCGTGTAGGGGAGTTGTTGCGACATGCTCTATCGGATAAGTTAATGCGTGGTGAGTTGCCCGAACCTATGCTTTATGATCGTGCGATTTTAGTAAGCGAGGTTAGCATGACTGCAGACTTGCGCCTTGCGCGTGTCTATATTACGGCTTTTAAAAACGAAGAAATGGCTGATGGCCAATCTACGAGTAATAGAATTGCTGCAGACGAGAGTGATGCCTTGTTAAAGGCTTTGCAAGGCAATGCGGGTTTATTGCAAAAGAGTTGCGCGGCACCCTTGGGTCTAAAGTTTACACCGAGGATAGTTTTTGTTTGGGACAATCTTCCTGAGCGGAGTGCTAATATTGATCGTTTGCTACGCGGTAAAAGTGGTGTAGGCGATGGTGCTGGAGAAATTTTAGCTAGTTCAATTGATGGTTAAGTTAAATAGATTCAAGGATATTGGGCAAAAATAGTAGAGTATAAGATTACCGTATTTTAGCCTTGTTTTCATTTTTTTGCGCGTGTATTAGGCTGCCTGTCCCTGACTCGGTGAATAGCTCCAATAAGATAGTATGTGGCACTCTACCATCGAGTATGACGGAGGTGACGCCACCTTTGCTTGCACTGAGGCAGGTATCGATTTTCGGTATCATTCCGCTGTTAATTGTTCCTTCTTTGACGAGTTTTTTGGCTTGTTTTTCGTCTAATTCATTGATCATGCGTTCTTGCGCGTCTCTAACGCCTGCGACATCGGTCATCATCATGAGTCTTTTTGCACCGATCCCTACTGCGAGAGCTCCGGCGAAGGCATCGGCGTTGATGTTATAGATTTCACCTTTACCGTCGCTTGCGATTGGGGCGAGCACAGGTATTAATCCAGCCTTTATTAACATAAATAGCAGGGAGGGTTCGACTTTATTGGGTGTGCCGACGAAACCGAGATCGACCATACTGCCGCTTTTATCTTTGATTGGCTTTGTTTTGTGTACTAACATTAGGTTGGCATCTTGTCCTGAAAGAGCGACTGCTGTTCCCCCTGCTTGCTGTATTAATCCGACTATACTTTTACCAAGCTTTGCGAGCACCATTGCAGCGCAGTCTCTAGTTTCTTTGTTGGTTATACGGAGCCCGTCGATGCGCTGTTGTTTGATTCCTATTTTTTCAGCGAAACGATCTATTTGAGTTCCGCCGCCGTGCACGATTATCGGATGTATTCCTACTTGTTTTAGCAAGACGATATCGTGCGCGAAATGAGTTGCGAGCTGATTTTCTGCTTCTTCCAGAGCATTCCCTCCGATTTTGATTACCAAAATGTTACCGGCGTAGCGTTGCATATACGGCAAAGCTGTTGTTAGGATTCCAGCTTTTTCTAGCCAGCGTCTGTGTCGTTCGTGCGCGCCCCTAGTCATGGGATAATTCCTTCTGTGCTTGATTTTTTTCTATTGTTAAAAGCTTTGCTGTTGCGTTCTCTGATGCACTTAGTGTCATAAGAGCGTCGCGAGCCTCTGGTATTCCCCATCGTTTGCGAGCACTAACCTCAAGACAGGATGTTGCTTTAGCTGTGGTTATTTTGTCTAGCTCGCTTTGTATTTGTTTAGCTACCCCATCGCGGTGCGAGCGTGAGAGGCAGTCTATTTTTGTTATCATAGCTAGTAAGTTATAGCGTAGTTTCCCGATTTTTTTGATGAATCCTCGGTCTTGTAATGTCAGCCCTCTGCGTGCGTCGATGACCAAGCACAGCAAAGTTAATGCTTTTCTTTCTTTGCAGTATCGTAAAACTAATGATTGCCACTCACTTATTATTGCGAGTGGAGCTTTTGCATAGCCATAGCCTGGAAAATCTACTAGCACGCGTTGTTCTAATCCTTTCCCTACAGCGAAGAAGTTTATTGTTTGCGTACGCCCTGGGCTACTGCTTGTGCGTGAGCAAGATTTGTTGTTGAGTAGAGCGTTGATGATGCTTGACTTCCCGCAGTTAGAGCGTCCGGCGAAAGCTATCTCTCTTGTTGTTTCTTTTGGGAATTGCTTCACTTCTGCTGCGCTCGCGAGCAATTTAAATTCTTGAGCGAAAGCTTTTTGTGAAAGCATAATTTTATTATTTTTTATGATTTTTTCAATTTTTGCCTTTTTACATGGCGTGTTATTGCCCACTGTTGAGCGATCGTCAAGATGTTGTTCCAGGTCCAATATATCACGAGCCCTGCAGGAAATCCCCCCAACAAGAAAGTAAACAGTAGTGGTAAGAATGCGAAGATTTTTTTTTGTATAGGATCGACTGGCGCAGGGTTCATTTTTTGCTGTAACCACATGCTCAAGCCCATTGCGATCGGCCATAGTCCTAAGTTCATCGGTTCGATTATTTGTGGTACTTGCCATGGTAGCAGTCCGAATAGCGTCAGCATTCCTAACGGGTCTGCAGCTGATAGATCGTGTATCCAGCCGAAGAAAGGAGCGTGTCGCATTTCTATTGAAATGAACAACACTTTATAAAGAGCAAAGAACACGGGTATTTGCAATAATATCGGCAGGCATCCTGCGACTGGGTTTACGCCGTGCTTTTTGTAAAGTTCCAGCATGTCTTTTTGCAAGGCTTTTTTGTCGTCTTTGTGCCTTTCGCGCAAAGCGAGCATTTCTGGCTGTAGGTCTTTCATCTTGCCGATAGAAACGTATGATTTATACGATAGAGGTAAGAAGATTATCTTAATTGTTACGGTTAGTGCCAAAATTGCTAATCCGAAGTTTCCCAGCAATTGTGAGAAGAAGTTTATTGCTGAATATATGGGTTTAGTAATGAAATAGAACCACCCGAAATCTACAGCGAGATCGAATCCTGCTATATTGTATTTTTGGGAGTAACTGTCTAGCAATGGCACGCTTTTAGCGCCAGCGAAGATACGCGAGGTTTGTGAATTGCTTTCATTTGGTGCAAGTGTGTTATTTTGTGTGTATATTATATCTGTTTGGAAGACGCTTTGTTCGTTTCGGTTTGCGGCTCGAAACATTCCTTGTGTTTTCTTTTCAGGGTCTGGTATTAGTGCGGTCATCCAGTATTTATCGGTTATGCCGATCCAGCCTCCTTGTCCTTCTACTTGCACTCTCTGTTTTTTAAGTATTTTTTTGTAGCTTATCTCTTCCAGTTCTTGGTTTAAGTATCCGATCAATCCCTCGTGCAGGATATAGAAATCGAGCGTTTGCGGCTTTCCCTTTCGTTGAATCACTCCGTATGGTTGTACGGCAATGGTAGAATTAGAACGGTTGATAACTCGTTGCTGTATCGTTAGCATGTAGTTTTCATCGATAGAGATATGCTGCTCGAATCGTACTCCGTCGTCATTTTCCCAATGCAATAGCAGTGGTTTTTCTGGTGTAAGTAGGTTGGCATTGCTCTTCCATATAGTTTTATGGCTTGGTGCCTGCACGCCTTCGCTGACCCTCCAGGCGAATTGAACAAAGTATGCGTTTTGTCCTGTTTTCAGTAGGTTAATCTTCTGTGCGTCAGGGCTAAGGTCTGTATTGAATTTTTGTAAATCCAGCGTATCGAGTTTCGCACCTTTGAGTGCGATCGAGCCTAGTAGAGCAGGCGTTTTGATTTTCACACGCGCGCTACTATCGATGGCTTGCTCTTGAGCGATTGGTTTGCTAGCAAGCGGGGCGCTTGTTTCGTCTAGCGTGCTATCTGTAGAAGTTTCGCTTGGTGTCGGCAGTTTGTTATCAGCTAGCGGTAGCAATTCGTTTTCGCGCTCTATTGCTTTTTGTTCGTTTATTTCTTGCTCGCTTTTACCTAAAGTATTATTTTGTGAAGTGCTTTGTACAGAATTTTCTTGTACTCGCCTAGGAGCTTGGAAAAAATATTCCCATCCGAAGATAATCGCCGCGCACAAGATGACAGCGAGCAGTAAATTTTTTTGATCACTTTGCAACATGAGTTCCCTAGGTTTTCAGTTTTTTTCTTGCTGGCTTAGCTTTACGAATATAAGTTGGCACAGGGTCCCAGCGCATTCCTTGCTCCGATGCTTTTTGTCGAGTCTTTGCCTGAATTAGTGGCGATATGGTTGGTCGGCAGCGCAACAACCTGCCTATGGCTAGTAATAGTCCACGCCAAGAATGCTTCGCGATAGCCTCTTGCGCGTAGGCACTGCAGGTTGGTTGAAACCGACAAACACTTGGTGTGCCTGTTAGAAATAGCAGTAGTGGCGATATGAATGTGCGATAAAAGAAGAAGGTCGCTGCTAGAAATGTTGATAATATACTAGTGGTTATGCTTGCTTTTTTCATCGCTCAAACCTTTGTAGCATTGGTATTCTGCTCTAAATCTTTAGCTAGAGAATTTATTAGATTATTTTGCATGTCAGCGAATTTTGCCTTTAGGCATTTGTGTCGTGCGACTAGCACGATTCTGTATGGCTTGTCTCGCAAGTGGTTTTCCCTCGAGTCGTTCTTTTTTATCAAGATTTTGTTTAGCAATGCGCGTAGCCTTCTTTTAGCACGGTTGCGTTGCACGGCTCCGCCAACTTTGCGGCTAGCTGTTATGCCTAGCGCGTAGCCTGCAGTATTTTTAGAGATATTTTTGGAGTTTTTTGGCAGTGTCTGCAAGACAAAGTACGGAGTAACGACACGGTTTCCTAGTCGTGTTGCTTGTATGAATTCGGCTCGGCGGCGCATGCGGATGGCTTTGGGCAACATTGGTATAAATGCTTATGGCGGATGTGCTACTGATAGAAGTATTTATTTTTGGCAAATTTACTATATTTTGCCTTGTGGTTTATGATTTTTGGTTTTTGCCAACCACCTATCTGTTCTAATGAACTAGCCGCACTCTGCCCTTTGCCCTCCGTGCGTTCAATATACGCAAGCCGCCTTTACTTGATTTACGCTTGAAGAAGCCGTGTCGTCTTTTGCGCAACAGTTTACTTGGTTGCCAAGTTCTTTTCATTCCTCGATCTCACTCTTGTGCTTTGTTAGTATGTTACTCAATTTTTGCTTGTCTGCTATGCGTAGCTTCCCTTGACCTACAGTCTGTCTTTATAGTAAAAGGTGTTGCAAGTCAAATTGATAACAAGCGGTAGCCGCCAAGCTGTATTGGCTTGGTAAGCTAATTGCTGGAAAGCCCTTTCGTCTGACTTGAATCTATCTTATTATCCTTATTATTATGGCTAGAGTAATTCGTATTTCAATAGCGTTGTTGGCTTTGCCAGCATTGATGGCTTGTGCTACAGGGGGCGTTACGGACAATGGAGTTACTCGCGATCCGCACGAGATGTTGCATAAGACGCGTAAGGCTACCTTTGATATGTTGGGAACACCTGATCTTAACCGTCGAGAGGGTCGTACTATGCAATGGCAATATCGCGGAGACTTATGTACGCTCGATGTTTTTTTTATTGTTACTACGAATCTTGATGTAAAGAAGGGAGATAAGGTTAAACATTTCGAATTACGTTCTTCCTCATCTGATGCGCGCATGAACCGCATTGCCTTAGAGCGTTGCTATGCACGTTTGGTGAAGGAGCGTCGTAAGAACGCAAGAAGCATTAGTGCTGGTTAACCTTATAGCGACTGGCGATTATTTTATTTATGATTGCTGAGATGTTGACAATGGAAAGATTAGCCATAACTATTGGCTAATCTTACTATGTTGCTATGATAGCAGGTTTTAGCGAGGGATTGTAATGTTGGGTAAAGGTTTTTTTGAAGACGCCTCGCGTATAGGAGCGGGTGCACGAGAAATTTTTGGTTCACTTGCAGGTGAGGTTGAGCGCTTAGTTAAGACTAAGCTAGAGGAGCGTTTGCGTAAGTTGCGCCTAGTTAAACGCGATGAGTTTGAGGCTGTTAAGATACTCGCCGAGAACGCGCGCGTCCAAGTACAAGAGTTAGAGGAACGCTTGTCTCGATTAGAGAAAGAGCGAATAGTAGATTCTATACAACCTAGGAAGACTACGAAATCTACTAAAGCGAAAGAATTTACGAGTAGTTCTAAGATAATTTAGCAATATGCATGTTGTGCTTGATGGCTATTCGGTTTAGAAGAGAATCTGTTATAGGCGAAGGGTGATAGAATTCAGCTGAGGTCAGGAACGGCCTTTGCGTGTGCTTTGGATTGTAGGAATTATGAGTGGCATTAGTGCCATAGTATATAAAAGGAAACTGTAAGGAGCTTTAGTGATCACATTATGGGAGAGTATATTTTTACAAGCGAATCTGTTTCGGAGGGACACCCGGACAAGATTTGTGATCGTATTTCTGATTCAATTCTTGACTTATATTTAAGTCACGACAAAGACTCTCGTGTTGCTGTTGAGTGTATGGCGACGACGAATCGAGTTATTTTGGCAGGCGAGTTGCATTCTTCGGCTCGGATAACTGCTGCGGATATTGAGGGAAGAGTACGTTCGGTTGTGCGTGCTTTGGGCTATGAGCAAGATGGCTTTCACTGGCGTAATTTGCGTGTTGAGAATTTTATCCATGAACAGTCATCTGACATTGCGCGTGGGATAGGGTCTTCTGGAGCGGGGGATCAAGGTTTGATGTTTGGCTATGCTTGCGATGAGACACCAGAGCTTATGCCTGCTGCGCTATACTACAGCCACCGCATCCTGCGTCTTTTGAGTGAGCGTCGCTGTTCTGGAGAGTATTCCGAACTTGGTCCTGATGCGAAATCGCAGATTTCGTTAGTTTATGATGAGGAGACTCGCTTGCCCTTGCGTAGTCACTCTATAGTTGTTTCGACGCAACATAAGCAGGATGTTTCTCGCACGCGTCTACAAGAGATTGTGCGCGAGGTTGTTGATGATGTTTTACCTGCTGGTTGGCTATGCTCTGATGAGAATTTCCATATTAATCCGACGGGTAATTTTGTTATTGGTGGTCCTGATGGCGATGCTGGTTTGACGGGTCGTAAGATTATTGTTGATACTTATGGCGGCGCTGCCCCGCATGGGGGAGGTGCATTTTCTGGTAAGGATCCGTCGAAGGTTGATCGTTCTGCTGCTTATGCGGCTCGTTATTTGGCAAAGAATGTTGTATCGGCGAAGCTTGCTCGTCGTTGTTTGATTCAAATTGCGTATGCGATTGGAGTTGCTCGTCCTGTAGCCTTTTATGTTGCCCTACAAGATTCTGCTACACGAGCGACGAACGCGGATGTAGCCAAGCATTTACTGGGATTGATGGACCTATCGCCGCGAGGTATTCGTGAGCATCTTGCTCTTGACAACGCGATCTACGAGCCTACGAGTAACTTTGGGCATTTTGGGCGTACGCCTACGGATGATGGAGGTTTTTCGTGGGAGAGATGCGACATTTCGGATAAGCTTGCGCAGGCTTTGGCTTGAACTTCTGTACTGAGGTTAGCGGGTTTGCGAATAACTCATCGTTCGTATGCTCGTAGGTGTGCTCGTGGTCTTTCTGCTCGCCGTGCTCGGCTATTGTCGAGCGATCTTCTGCCGTTGAGGCTCGATGTAGACAAGGATTACTTTGGTCATCCTGCTTTTTTTGAGCGCTTTGCGGAATTACGTTTAGAGATTGGCTTTGGTGCTGGTGAACACTTGTTAGAGCAAGCGGTTGCTTTTCCTAGTATTGGCTTCATAGGTTGCGAACCTTACATGAACGGAGTAGCCTCGTTGCTTGCGAAGATGGTATCTACTCCTGTAGATAATCTTCTTATTTTTCCTTCTGACGCGTTACTGCTGTTGGAGATGCTACCGGTGGGGCGTTTCACGGCACTCTACCTGCTATTCCCGGATCCTTGGTATAAGCGCCGCCATAGGCGCAGACGGATTTTGCGTGGCGAGGTATTAGATATATTTGCTCGCTTATTGAAAGAGGATGGATTACTACGCTGGGCGAGCGATGAGCCTAGGTTTGTTGCATCGTCTTTGGCAGCTTGTTGTGCGCACCCATGTTTTTGTTGGAGCGCAAACACGCCTGCGGATTGGCAGGATGCTCCGTCTGATTGGTGCGAGACGCGCTACGAACGCAAGGCACGCGAGCATGGGCGAGAGATTTGCTACGTTAATTTTTTGCGTTACTGAACTAGTTTGTGCTTCAGACTCTATTTGCCAGAAATACCCAGTATAGGATATAGCAACACACGCAAGCCAAGCCGATGGAGAAACGATAGCGACGGCCGCTCATCATTCCTGAAATGAAGAGTGCGAATGCGATTGGTGCGATCAGCAAATCTGGTAGACTCTCCTTCACACTTAGAGGCAAGATGATGGTGCTTATAGGTAGTATTAACCAGCTATTGAAGATGGTGCTACCGAAGATACCGCCTGTAGCCAGCGCGACTGCCTTGTGTCGCACGGCGACGATGGTTGCTACGACCTCTGGCAAGGATGTGCCGAGTGCCAATACGGATAAACCGATAAGCGTTTCTGGCATGCCTAGCAGCCGTGCTAGTGCTTGTCCTCCTGCTACGACCTGCTCTGCGCCTGCCAGCATCAAGGCCAAGCCTCCAATTGCCAGAAGTAACCCGTGCCGTAGGCTTGGAAAACCATCGGGTAGTTTTTCTTTTTTCTTTTTTTGTGCGTTTGCCTCTTTTATGGCAGCGTATGCGTAGATTGCGAATGGCAGTAGTAGCATTCCGCCAAGCACTGAAGGGATGTCACCGCGCAAGGCAAACAACGCTAGGCTCAATAGGGCTAACCCTGCAGCAATCGAGTGTAGCCTTGAAGGTTGTTTTGCTTCCTGTTGTTTTTTTATGTGCGAGAACATCACGATCATGCCGCCGATCAGCCATACATTTGCGATATTGCTACCTAGGATATTTCCGATGGCTAAGCCATTGCTACCAGCCCATGCCGCTTGCGTTGATAGGAACAGCTCTGGTGCGGAGGTACCGAAACCGACTATTGCCACGCCTGCGAAGGCTGGCGACCAATTTAGCCGCCTGGCGATGTGTAGACTTCCCTGCACGGTTGCCTCGCCGCCGACGACTAGGATTAGCAAGCCGAAGGCTAGCATCGCTGTAGATATCAACATAGTTTATTGCTCTAAGGTTGTTGAGAACGCGTAACTTACGTGCAGAGCACAAAAAGCTACATAAGAAATTTTATACTTTAGTTTAGTCTATATCAAGAGGGTTTGGGGGGTTTAAAACCCCCCGCAAAAAAAGAAAAGAAATATTTATGTTAGTGCATAATAAGCTTTGTTGACTCAATGGGCAAGAGGGGATATTTGCGGACTGCGCTAGATTGGTTAGATTTTTTAGGGAGGTTGTTGTGCTTGTTTTATCTGTCCTTTTACACAACATACGGCTTTTCTTTTGGTTGTCTGTTTTAATTAAGAATAGAATAGCGCTTGTGTGAGTGCGCCCGTAAGGTTGCGCAAACGAGTGCAAGCATGGCATGATAAAGCTCGTCTACTACCTAAAGATTTTTCTTTTTTTGCGAGGGGACTCGGTCCCGTGGGACTCGTCCCTCGCGCTCCCTTGATGTAGACCGACTAAAATCTAGCAATTCCTACTTTGTTTCTACTTTTTATATTTGCTTGTGTAAGCCACGCCCGCTGAGTTCTCGCTTGACTCTTACCAGCCAGCCGATTAATAAAAGTATAGCACTCCTAGATGGGAAGGAGGGTACCCAAGGAGGATACTCAAAGGAGGATAAGCATGCCCGCTACCACTTGCCGCGCTGCTGTTGCGCATTCTGCAGCTGAACCGCTCACCATCGAAACTATCTCTGTTGCTGCGCCACAAGCAGGCGAGGTGCTGGTTGAGATTATGGCTACGGGCATCTGCCATACGGATGCCTACACCCTATCTGGTGCGGACCCTGAGGGGTTATTTCCTGCGGTATTAGGGCACGAAGGGGCTGGCATAGTGCGCGAGGTTGGTAAGGGGGTTGAGAGTCTGAAGTGCGATGACCATGTTATCCCTCTATATGTGCCGGAGTGCCGTTCGTGCTCGTACTGTACTTCAGGTAAGACGAATTTATGCCAAGCGGTGCGCGAGACGCAAGGCAAGGGGTTGATGCCTGATGGTACTTCCCGCCTATCAGCGGGCGATAAGAAACTATTTCACTATATGGGAACCTCTACTTTTTCAAACTACGCTGTTGTGCCGGAGATAGCCTTGGCGCGCATACGCTCGGATGCGCCATTCGACAAGGTATGCTATGTTGGTTGCGGAGTAACGACTGGCATCGGTGCTGTAATCAACACTGCGAAGGTAGAGGCGGGCGCCAATGTTGTCGTTTTCGGTCTTGGAGGTATTGGTTTGAATGTCGTGCAGGGTGCGCGTCTGGTTGGGGCGAACATGATCGTTGGCGTTGACACGAACGATGATAAGAAGAAGTTAGCGCAAGAATTTGGTATGACACACTTTATCAATCCGCGTGAGTTGGCAAAGAGCGATGATCTAGTCGAGCACCTAGTTTCCCTAACGAATGGTGGTGCGGACTACAGTTTTGAATGTATAGGTAATACTACTACCATGCGTCAAGCTTTGGAATGCTGCCACAAGGGATGGGGCGAGAGCACGATTATCGGCGTTGCTGCGGCGGGCGCAGAGATAGCGACGCGCCCGTTTCAGCTTGTAACGGGTCGTGTTTGGCGAGGCACTGCTTTTGGTGGAGCGAAGGGACGGCGTGATGTTCCGAAGATCGTTGATTGGTATATGGATGGTCGTATAAAAATTGACCCATTGATTACGCATAAGATGCCTCTTGAAAAAATTAACGACGCATTTGATCTGATGAAGCGAGGCGAATCGATACGCTCGGTTGTGGAGTTTTGATGGAAATTTCTAGCGAAAGTGTTTGTTGCGGTGGCAGACAGCTGGTGGTTACGCACCGCAGTTCTGTATTAGGGTGCGATATGACCTTTGGTCTTTTTTTACCTCCGCAAATTTCTAATGCCGAAAAGGGTAGGGTGGGGGTTGCTCCAGTGCCGATTTTGCTTTATTTGTCGGGCCTGACCTGCACTTGGGAGAATGTTGTAACGAAGGGCTTCGCGCAGATGGCTTGTGCCGAACATGGCATTGCTTTTTTATCTCCAGACACCAGCCCACGAGGCGATGGCGTGGCAGATTCACCAGATTACGATCTTGGGCAAGGTGCGGGCTTTTACCTTGACGCCACGCAAGGAGCGGGCGATGGCGAGGATGGACTTGATTGGGCGAAGAACTTCCGCATGCGCTCCTATATCGAACAGGAGCTACCTTCGGTTATTGGCGCGAGTGACTTTGCGCTCGATATGGATAGAATAGGCATTTGTGGTCACTCTATGGGTGGGCATGGTGCTTTGACTATTGCTTTGCGCTCGCCGCAGCGATATCGCTCGTTATCTGCTTTTGCGCCAATAGTAGCTCCCAGCCGAGTTCCGTGGGGCGAGAAGGCTTTTTCTGCTTACCTTGGCTCGCAAAATAGGGAGGCGTGGTTGGACTATGACGCTTGCGCGTTGTTGGAAAAGACTAGTTGGGCTAGACCGATTCTTATAGATCAAGGCGATAGCGATTCGTTTTTAGACGAGCAGCTGAAGCCACATTTGTTTGCTGAGATAGCAGCTCGCAAGGCTATAGCGCTAGAGTTACGAATGCAGCGTGGTTATGACCATAGTTATTATTTTATTATGAGTTTTATGGCAGAGCATGTTGCGTTTCATGCGAGGCAATTGCGGGATTGATACTATGAGTAGTGATAGCAGTTATGCGCATAGTTTTTATGGTTTGAATTTTTTTACTCGTGTTGGTTTAAGGATTTTCACAAGGATTTTCACGCCGATATTTTTGTTGGCATTTTTCTTTACGCTACTGTTTGTGAATTTTTCTGCTTCGGCTTTAGTTTATGGTAAGCGCGTGCATGCCTTGGCGTTACATGGTAGTGCGAAGCACAAGAAAGGATTTTCGCATTTTTCTTACGCGGATCCGCGTGCTGTTAAGGGTGGTAAGATTGTCCTTGGTGTGCAGGGAGGTTTTGATTCATTTAACCCCTATAGTTTGAAGGGGCGCACAGCGGCTGGTTTGGGTTTGTTATTTGAGAGCCTTACGGAAGCTGGTGGCGATGAGGTTTTCACGCGCTATGGTCGTCTTGCTTCGTCGATGCGCTTGAGTGCATCTGGCGACAGCATCACCTTTTACTTACATCCGAATGCTCGTTGGCATGATGGTAGCCCTGTTTCGGCTGAAGATGTTTTATTTAGTTTCCGCTCTGCGCTATCTGAGAGTGCGAGTCCTATCTATCGTCAATACTATGCTGGGTTGCTTGGTATGGAGAAAAGCGGTGACCGAGCGGTCACCTTTCGCTTTGCAAAGGGTAACCGCGAGTTGCCATTAATTCTTGGTGAGTTGCCGATTGTTGCGGCGCACGATTGGAAGGAACGAGATATTGCTTCGACCA
>JABAAW010000033.1 GCA_014238535.1 Alphaproteobacteria bacterium | reverse complement strand
AGACGCATTCACTCGCGAAACAATGCAGGAACTAATTCTAAATGTCTGGCATAAAACTCACAAAGCAGTGTTCTTCATTACTCATAGCGTCGAGGAAGCTTTGTTCATGGCTACTAGGCTGATCGTAATGTCACCTCGACCAGGAAGAATAACCCACGAATATAATCTGACTTTTTGGAAAGATTTCTTGGAAAAAGGCGAAGCTAGAAAAATCAAATCAAGAGCAGATTTTATCTCGATGCGAGAAAAAATACTGTCCATAATACACGGCGAGGAGGAAGCAGAATTCTAGTAGTATAAAAATAATAAAAAACTAGAAAAAAGGTTGCGAAGGAGAAAAAATATGAGTCCAAAATACAAAGCATCTAACAAAAGCAAAAATGTCTCTATCGTCACACGGATAACAGCGTGGTGGGGAGCTTTCATCGGACGGCAGGCGCAGGGAAAAAAAGAAAAGTCAGCCGACGAAATCGATTCATTCGGCGCTCCAGGTAGTGGAAAAAGCGGACTCATCAGTGTTACAACAGTACTGATAATACTCGTTACTTGGTGGATATCAACAGAACAGAGCTGGGTGCCACCGTTATTCTTGCCTCCTCCTAACATCGTTTGGTTGAAGTTCTTGAAAATATCATGCACTCCAACATACTGGCAAGAACTACAGAATTTCTTAGGGCTCGCTAGCGCATCTCCGCCAGAATGCATCGGATTCAACGAAAGTACTCTGTTGCAACACACAATCGCGAGTCTCAAAAGAGTGTTCTCCGCTTTCATAATCGCCGTCGTAATCGGCGTTCCCGTAGGAATCTCCATGGGCATGAGTCGAATCTCACGCGGAGTTTTCGATCCGCCAATCGAGTTCTATCGACCAATACCGCCTCTCGCATACTTGCCTCTTACAATCATATGGTTCGGTATCGGAGACCTATCGAAAATCATCTTGATCTTCCTAGCATGCTTTGCTCCTCTAGCTTTGAACGCTCGCGCAGGTGTGCGATCAGTCTCAATCGAACAAATACACGCCGCATATTCAATGGGCGCAAGCCCTCGACAAGTCGTATGGCACGTCGTAATGAAGGGCGCTCTGCCAGAAATACTTACAGGTATGCGGGTCGCTATCGCTTTCGGTTGGACAACTCTAGTCGCAGCAGAAATGGTCGCCGCAAAATCAGGACTCGGCGTGATGGTGCTCAACGCAGCCAGATACCTATCTACAGATATCGTCTTCTTGGGAATCATCGTCATCGGACTGATCGCTTATGCTTTCGACCTGATCATGCGATGGGTCGAAAGAACGCTCGTGCCTTGGAAAGGAAAAGCATCCTAAAAGTCAAACTCAGACTTTAGCCCGCTCGAAAAAAGTCGAGGAGTAGCGGGGAGGAGGTGTCGTCCGAGGATGCGCTATCCTCGGTGAATAGGGCTAGGGGCACTAATATCGGTTACTACCAAAACTCTATGATGCATCGTCGAATGTAATGCAGGAAAGGTAGCAAAAAATATGCATAAGAAAACTATTCTGCCAAAAACAAATAGTGTCTTTCATAACGATTGCAAAGTGCTCTTGCAGAATTTACCAGATAAATCGGTCGAACTAGTGTACGTAGACCCACCTTTCAATACCGGCAAAAGGCAAGAAGCAAAAAAACTACTATGCTCACGCATCAATAAAAAGCAAAAACAAGCTCAAGAAAAACAAAATCTGACTGCCTATCGCGGATTCGGAGGGCATCTATACTGTCGTGAAGAAGTTTCTCGTATCGGCTATGACGATAGTAACGATCAGTATATCGCTTGGTTATGCGAGGCTATGAAGCAAGCGCATCGGGTGCTTACACAAAATGGCTCCTTGTTCTTGCATCTAGATTATCGAGAAGCGCACTATGCTAAAGTCATGCTAGATGGCGTCTTCGGACGAAATTGTTTCCAAAACGAGATCATCTGGGCTTACGATTTTGGAGGACGCTCGAAAAAAAAGTGGCCTAGCAAGCACGATAATATCTTATGGTACTCGAAAAATCCTAAAAAATACTGCTTCAACTACGAGGCAGTAGACCGAATTCCATACCTCGCGCCACAGCTGGTAGGCGCAGAAAAAGCTGCGCGAGGAAAAACACAAACCGACGTTTGGTGGCAGACCATCGTCCATACAACAGGCTCAGAAAGAACGGGCTATCCTACTCAAAAGCCGCTCGCCATCATAGAGCGTATCATCCGCGTGCATTCAAATCCGAGCGATTGGGTGCTAGATTTCTTTGCAGGCAGCGGCACAACAGGTGAGGCAGCTGTTCGGAATAATAGAAACTTCGTGCTAGGGGATTCTTCTAGCGCAGCTATTAGCGTTATGAGAAAAAGATTCGCTAAGCAGAAAGTCGTATTTGAAACTTTGCCAGTAAGTAAAAGTATCGCTAAAACTAACGCTGCTAAAGATAATGCTGCTAAAGATAATGATGAAAGTCTATCAGGAAAGGTACTGAAAAATTTAGTAAAAAAACTTAGTAAAAAAGTTACCTAAAGATGTGCTGAAAAGCGCTGTCTATTTCCACCGTACCTATTTCTACATCAACGATGTAGACTCGTCCATTTTTTCAAATCTTATCAGTTGCGTACACCAAGAAGATGGATCTGCTCTAGTACTGTCTCCGCCTTATATCCTATCTCAATATTTTATCGCTTGCGTGCGCGTTTACTAGATTCTCGTTTCTCCTTTGTAGACTTGCGCAACGCTATCTTCTCCCTTTCATACTTCTTCGGTGAAAGCTGGCGCCGCGCATTGCTCTTGCGGCGGTCCTCGCGTATCTGAACACCGATAACTATCGGTACCCCACGCCAATCAAAATAACGCCGTAACGAACCTAGCAAATAACGCAAATACGAACCCGCTAGCGGCGCGTTGCTATGCACAACAAAGCGCGGCGGCGCAGCTGAAACTTGACAAGCATAGCGCAATACAACAGAGCGCGTACGATACAACGCCGCAGCCTGCTGGCGTTGCGCAAACGCTAGCCAAGCGTTTACTCGGGAAGTAGATTCGCGACGCGTAGAAAGCATGTGCAAGCGCTCAGCCGTCTTGAAAATTACCGAAAAGTCATCGTCATACAACGCAGAAAGCGTGATAACCGGCAGACCTTGAAAATTTGGAAACAAAACTCGCAACTGCTCGTCTAACTGCAACTTGAAAGCCTTACGCTGTTGAGGCTGCAGCTTATCCCATTTGTTAATAAGCAAAATCAATGGCTTGCCACGCGCCAAAACACGCCGTGCTACCGTCAACTCCTGCTTCGCAAATAACCCAGAACGCTCTTCAAAATCTAGCTCGCTCGCGTCTATAACCAAACTCGCAACCGACGCAACCCGCAACGCGCGTAGCGAGTCACGAGCAGAAGCCTGCTCAATGCTACTGCCCTTGCTCGCAACCGCGCTCTTCTTGCGCAAACCAGCCGTGTCAACTATATGCGCGCACTGATCACCATTCCTCCACAGCGCACTAACCGCATTGCGCGTCGTGCCAGACTCCGCCGAAACTAGCACGCGCGATTCTTGCAATAGACGATTCATTATGGTCGACTTACCGCTATTCGGCTTACCTAGCAAAGCCATAGAAAATTTCGAGCTACTCGCAGCAGCAGTACTAGATGTACTAAAATCAAGGGGGTCAGCACTAGACTGCGCCGTAGACTTCACCGTAGACTGTTCCATAGACGAATCGTGCTCTTGCAGTGATAAAATCTGCAGCAGCAACGACTTCAAACTCGCGATGCCCTGTCCATGTAGCGCAGAGACTAGCAATAGGTTAGAAAAACCTAGTCGCAGGCACGACTCTGGCACATGCTCAAGACCCTCGCTCTTGTTCGCCACAACTATCACATTTCTATTCCGTAAAATACGCGCAAGCTCCAGCTCAACCGACGTCAAGTCCGTACGCGCATCAAGCACAAAAAGCACAACCGCAGCACTAGAAATTAACTCTTGCGTCTTGTCCCAAGCCAAATCTGTAACTAAGCCTGTAGCGTTCGTAGCACTACAGCCTATTCCAGAAAACGATTTCCTATGCGTGTCTAACTCTAACTCTGCCCCCGCCGTATCGACAAGCGATACCATGCATGACACTTTGCGCGACGCCTTGCACCCATCAGCGGAATGCTCGACATCTCGCTCGCTCGCTCGACCCTCAAGCATAAACTCTCCCTCAACCCAATCTTGCGTCATGCCCGCGCTAGCCGTCATCGGCGAGCACTTGCCTCTTACTAGTCTGTTGAAAAGGGTCGACTTACCCGTATTCGGGCGACCAACTATCAATACGCGCGCGCAACCTCCCCCCGCCGTCGCGATGAAGGCACGCGCTCGGCTGCCCAAAAGACCTGCTCGCAATGCAGATTTGCCTCGCGCATTCGCCTTCGCTCGCATAACAAAACTCGCTATTTCAACGCGTGAATCTTGCCACGCCTATCCAAAATATAAACTAAACCGTTAGCCGAAATCGGCGGCGTGAGAAAACTCGTGTTGAAATGCTTGCTAGTCAAAACTTCGCCAGATAACGAATCAACCAATAGTAAATCGCCGTTCGAGCCACTAACCAAAAGCGTTCCATCCATAAGCAGAGGACCGTTCCACAAAATACGCTTGCGCTTCTTCTTATCCATATAGGCGCGCAACTGACGCTCCCAGATTACCTTGCCACTAGCGCGAGAAAATGCTGATAAAACACCTTGATTATCAATAGCAAATATAGCATTGCCAAAAACCGCAAGCCAACCACTCGTCGATAGAGGCAGACTCCATAACTCAGTGCCAGACGCCAAGTCCAGCGCTGCCGTCTTGCCAGAATAACCCGTAGCATAAACCACTCCATCCATAATAACAGGCGGCGCACTGATGTCTAAAATATCCGCAAGCGCATCGCTACGCCGACGAAAAGTAAGGTTCGATTTCCATAAAACTCGACCACTGCGCGAATCTAACGCAAATAAAGAACCATCGCCATAGCCAAATATCGCATAGCGACCAACGCTCGCAACAGGAGGCGCTGATGTAAGCTGCGCAGGCGGATAGTTCGGCGACTGATGCTGCCAAAGTAAATCTCCCGTAGAAAGCGAAAGAGCATAACTGCGTTGCATCGGCGTTATAATAAAAATTCGCTCATCGCTTATAATAGGCGCGCTACGCAACGGAAACTCAAACAAACGCGACCATATAACCCTGCCGTCTTGCGGCGCGAGCGCATACACTGCACCACTGCCAAGCGAGATAACTAGGCGAGACTCTCCCCCATCCACAGCTGCGCGCGAAAACGCAAGACCGCCTCCAAAACCTTTCTCTCTACCTTTGTAATTGCCAGATGCTTGCGCACGCTTGCGCTCTGCTATCTGACGCGGGTGCAACTCTTGACGCCAGTGCTCACGACCGCTAGCAGCGTCAAAAGAAAAAACAACTCCATTGCCATTAAGCGCAAAAACCTTACCATCCGCAATAATCGGCACCGCCTGCAAAGGCGTCTTCAAATCGCGGGCAGTTTTAATATTCATCGTAAATAGAGGGCGCAACAATGGGCGCTTGCTAAAGTGCGGCGCGCTATGAAGTGGCGAGAATAATGGTTGCTCCCATTCCAACGAAGCGCTACGGGCTGGCAATACAATAGTGTTCGCAGAAATCAAACCGTCACTCGGAGCATAGCGCTCGCGAGCCGCACTAGAAAAACCTTCCAGATCGATACGTTTGCCAGTAAGCTTCTTATCAGCGCAACCCGTTAGCGCAAAAACTGCTAATAAAAAAAACAATCTAATAGCAATTCTAACAGCATAACTAAAAGCAACAAATTTACGGGTAAGACTCGCTCGCAACACAAATATATAATGTGTCATAAAATTAGGCATGCCTAAAATTATACCTTGGGTGATAGTTTGGGGCATAGGTCCGATCATAAATTGCGGGCGCAACATAACATCTCTGTCTAATTTACACGCTCGGTGCTAACCGCCCTCTGCGCTTGTTCTATGCGCGTGCGAATCTCAGACGATAGCGCGCCTAGCGACAAAGCCTTGTCTAGATAGCCCCTAACCATAGCAATATCAATATCGCCAACAGCGCTACCCTGCTCAATCGCAACGCTCGCTAGTAAATACAACGCCAATGCTTGCAACGATGATTCATCGCTCGAGCGCGACGCCGACAATTCTAACAACAACTTGCGCGCACCTGCAAGATCATCGCCCTGCTCAATCAAAAGCGACGCTTGCCATAGCTGCGCATAGCCTCGATAGAGGCTATCTAGCGAACTATCAGATGAAACTCGTTCTAGCGAAACTCGCGCATTCTCTAAATCCCCGCTCTCAGCGTAAAAGCGAGCACGCTTGAAAGACCATAGTATCTTATAACCTCCTCGCAAATCTTCTAAGTCCGCAAGCGAATCGTCATTACTTCTATTCTCTAGCAACTCGAAAAAAAGCTCTCCAGAACGCTCGAGTCTGTCCGCCTCAATGCTACGCCAAGTCAGAAACCCAAACAGAAATACAAGCGCAACAAAAATACTCGCTATCATAACAAGGCGATATTTGCGCCATAGCGCACGGAGGCGATCATAGGTGAGCGCCTCGTCAATTTCTCGGAAAATTTCTGTCATCTACTATGCAGGCTCTAAAGTTCTATTATAAACATACACAAAATAGCAGCTAAAATAGACCTTATGTTTAACAAAATATGCCAACGCGCACAAAACTCGGATACAGCAATCTCGATAAGACTCACTTTGCGGAAACAGCAATTAAAATATAAAATACACCCATAGCATAAATGGTAATAGATAAATGGCAACGGTGCGCTAAAAAAAGGTAAAAGTAAGGGTGCAAAAAATAGAAGTTGTGGTTAACTCGTGAACAAAAAATACGACGTCGTAGGTATCGGGCACGCGCTCGTCGATATGGTATATCCTGCAACAGACGAGTTCTTGCATAAAAACCTTCTGGTAAAAGGGCAGATGGGTCTATGCGACGGAAAACGCATGGCGCAGTTGCGAAAACAACTTACTCAAAAACCAGACGAGATCGCAGCAGGTGGGTCTTGTGGAAACACCATCGCTCTGCTTGCTCGATTGGGCGCGAAAACTGCCTTCATCGGAAGAATCGCAAAAGATCAACAAGGCGAAAACTTCAAAAAAGCAATGACGGAAAACGGCGCATTAGCAAGCTTAAGTAGCTGCGCTGACGATGACGAGCAAGATAGCGACGAAGCCAATCTCGAAAATTATACAGGGCAATGTATCGTCTTCATTTCTCCAGACGCCCAGCGCAGCTTCGCTACGCATCTGGGAAGCGCCGCTCGATTGCATCCAAACCAGATCGATAGATACTTGCTCGCACAAGCAAAGTTCATATACCTAGAGGGATACTTGCTCGGTGGTAGTTTCGGTACAAAAATCTTACAATTCACAGCCGAACAGGGAAAATTAAACCGTAGCCAAATCGCGCTCTCCCTATCCGACCCTTCTTGTGTCGAGCAGCACCGCGAGCAGTTGTGCCAATTCATCGAAAAACACGTACGCTTACTCTTTGCTAATGAAGCAGAAGCTAAGGCATTGTTCCGCGTGCAGGGAGAACTCCGTAGCGATAAACTAAAAGCTAACTTAGAGAAAAAATTTACCTCGCTCGGGCTAAAGGTATGCATAACATTCGGCAGCGACGGCGCTTGCGTCATAGATGAAAACGCTAACTCATATTTCTCGCCATCACAAAATAGCGGAAGGTGCATCGATACATCCGGCGCAGGAGACGCCTTTGCAGCCGGCATGCTATACGCGCTAGCTAATGGCTGGAATATGCAAGAAGCAGCAAAACTCGCAAACACGCTTGGCGCGGCAGTCGTCGCCGAAGTCGGACCTCGCTTGACAAAGCCCGTCGAGCAATTCATCGAATTAGCTCGAAAAGCATAGGAGCAGTAGAGAAAAAATGCGCCTCTCAGAGCAAGATAAATTAGATCGATTGCGTCTGATACGCAGCCCACGCGTCGGACCAGTAACTTTTCGACAAATGATCGAACGCTATGGTAGCGCTAAACAAGCTTTGCTAGAAATGCCAAAACTCGCACGCAGAGGCGGCGAGCGCACACCCATAAAGCCCGCAACCATCGCTCAGGCAAGCGCCGAAATCGAGCGCGTGAAAGCCTTGCGCGGAAAAATAATATTCTGGGGCGAAGAAAACTATCCGCAATCCCTATATGTTCTCGCAGACGCTCCGCCTGTTATTACCGTATTCGGACACGCTCAACTATTGCTAAAAGCCTCCATCGCTATCGTCGGTACAAGAAACTCTTCCGCAAATGCCATGCGATTCACTACAAAACTCGCCGCAGAGTGCGGGCAAAGCGAATATGTTGTCGTCTCCGGTATGGCTAGGGGAATCGATACCGCCGCAAATACCGCCGCCTTACCCAGTGGCTCCATCGCCGTGCTCGCCGGCGGCGCAGACAACATATACCCATACGAAAATAGAAAACTATACCATAGTCTAATCGAAAGGGGAGCCGTCGTATCCGAAATGCCCATCGGATTCGCTCCAACCGCTAGGTACTTCCCTAGAAGAAATAGAATCATCGCTGGCTTAGCGATAGGAACCGTCATCGTCGAAGCATCCCTAAAGTCAGGTGCTATGATAACCGCTCGCTTCGCTCTAGATCAGGGGCGCGAGGTCTTTGCCGTGCCAGGATCGCCACAAGACGAAAGATCAGCAGGACCAAACCAACTCTTGCGCGACGGCGCATACTTGGTCACTTCCGCAGCAGACATCATCGCAGTGCTAAATCGTCGAAAAGACGCTAGCGAAAGAATGCAACAAAGGCATCAAATTCAAGCCGCTCTATACGAAAACATAAGACTCGAACAGCAAGTAGAAAACTCGGGCGCAAAACAAGCAGCCCTTGCAGGTGAAAATTTATTAGACGATAAGGAAATAGATAAACTAAGAGAGAAAATATTCGAACTTATCAGCTTTGACCTTACGCCCATCGACGAACTAATAAGAATGTTGCATTCTGAACCTTCTCACATAAACGCCGCACTATTGGAAATGGAACTCGCTGGACGAATCGAACGCGCAGCCGCAAATTGTGTCGTGCGCTCCGCATAGACTCCGCTCGCGCAAAAAATATCCTGAAAAGTAATAAGCCAAAAGCGCAATCTTGGCACATTGCTTGCATACAATAGAAGTAAGCAAGTAAGCGCAACATAACTAGCACAGCACAGAAAAACCAATTCGTAACCCAATTCACAATCCAGTCCACAATCTAAACAAAATCTAAACCTAAACCGCACCTTTGCCAGCTAAATGCTTTACATAAAGACCACCACAGCGCGCAAAGATATAAACTCTAATGAACTATACTAATATGGAAAAAACACACGCACCATACGCTCCAGCTACCATTACGCAACCCGAACAAAATCTCGCACTCAGAGACCAACGGCAAGAAGCGCAGCAAGGGGCTAGTCTATTCCACGATTTGCTCGGCGACGGTAGCAGGGGACCAGACCGCTTCATAACTAAATTCTCTAGCAAAACAACTAGTATACTTCCCCAATACCCAAAAGCCGCAACTCAGGATCCACAACAAAATCAAATCGATACTCAATATAGGCAAAACAATGCAGACATAAATGCTAATCTGCAGCAAGCAGCTAGCGCAAACGCACGCGCTCAACAAAGCCAACTGCAAGATCAACTGCAAACTCAACAACTACAAGAACAACGCATTCAAGAACAACAGCTACAACAACAACAACAAAACGCCCAATACGAAGCTAGAAATAGCAACATCGAGCACGATAAAAATCGTGCTCTCGAAAGCGCAATCGAAAACAGCAGGAACCTCGCTAGGATCAGCGAGCAGGCACGACAACAACGCCAGCTAGAAAACGCTCAACAGCAAACAAATGTAGAAGAAAATCTACGCTACCGCGATGCATTTAGCCAAACGCAATCCATAGATGAAAAATCCAACGCGCACGAGCAAAACTACTACCAACAAGGCAACTCTGGCGATAAACAAAATGCTGCAAGCGAGCATACGCAAAATGCAGAAAATAAACCATATAGCCACGAAAAGCAGTCCGCTACTTACGCAAAGGAAGGCGAGGAGCATTCAAGCACGCTCGAGAAAACACCCAATCCAGCGCAACCTGCTAGCGAAAGCATAGCAACAGACAAAAGCAAACAAGCGCAAAATGCACCGCTACAATCTGAATCTAACCAACCATCTGCTACTCAAGCATCTACGGCTCAAGAAAAATCGCTCGCCGAACTAATAGGCGAAACTCCCATCGACATCTTCGCATTGCAAGATTCCATATCCTCCTCAACTCAATCCGCTACAACACAAAATACAAATAGCCAGAATGCTAGCCTACTGGAAAATAATAACTCAAGCATAGCCGCACAACAGGCAACTCTCGCCAGTGCCGCCACCACTCTTGCTGAAGCCAGCGCCGTAACTCAGGTCAGCGACAAACAAAATAACGCTGATAGCAATAGCCAAATCGCCGAGCAGCAACTAGCGCAAAAAACAAACGCGCAACAAATAGCTTCGCAACCATCAACAGATAACTCCATCGTTGGTAGGTTGATAGAAAGCCAGTCCGTAGTCGCACCAGGGGTTGTTCCAGCGATTAACAATCCGCTCGCCGATGCGAATGCTGCCAATAGAATCTCCCTTAGCGCACAACTTGGCGCACAACTTGGCGCGCAAGTAGGAAACCCCAGCTCTGCTACTTCTAACATCGCAAACGCTAATCTGGCATCGAATAGCGAAAGCCAAAACACGCAACAGACTACCGCAAAAAATACCTACTCAATAGCATCATCAGCAACAAATGCTCGTCAGGCAGAACAGCAGGTAGCCCCATCGCAACAAACTCTCGCTAACCCCGCAAACGAGAACGCCGCTCGCCTAGCGCAAAACTTAGCTAAAACGATCCCGCAAAACATTGCAATATCGACAAACAACGAAGTCAAGGCGCACTCGCCTGAAAACTTGCGCCTAAGTCCAAATAACGCTTTCGAAGTAGCTAGCCAACAAAACAACCGTAACCAAAACGCCAATACTCAAAACGCTAATACTATTGGCACAAACAACCTCGCACAAAGCAGTGGCGCAACGAGTAGTGCTAGCGCAAGTTCGCCAAACGACGTAAACAGCGGCGAAAATAACTACTTCAATCAATTGCAAGCCGCTCGCAAAGCAGAAAAAATACAGAAAAACATACGCTCCGAAAGCAACACAGACAGCGCAGTCAGAAATACAGACCCCAGAAATAAAGCATCAAACCTACTACAATCCCTCGCCGCGCGGTTGGTATCAGGCGCTACAAAGCTCGAAAATAACAACGCAAACAGCATCGAAAATCGCGCGCAATCTGCAAACTCAGCTCGAGCAGCACAAGCCGCAGCCGAAGCACGCTCATTAGGGCAATCCTCCTCAAGCAACTCGCAGGGAAACTTCCAAGGCTCTAGCAACGAAGGATCATCCAATAGCGCATTCTCACAATCCACCGCTACGCAAACTCAAGGCGCAACAGCTCAAAGAGGACCCGCTTTCGCTAACTCTAACTTCGCAAGCGCTACATCTTTCGTGCGCGAGCAAGTCTTCGTAAATATTCAACGCGCAGTAGAAGGGAAAGTCGATACCCTAACCGTAAAACTGAAGCCAGAAATGCTAGGACGAATCGAAATCAAACTCGACGGTGATACCGCAGGTAGGTTGCAAATCGTCGTGCTCGCAGAAAAAATCGAAACCCTCGATCTATTACAAAGAGATGTAAAACTACTCGAACAAGCTCTACAAGAAGCAGGTGTGCGCACTCAAGAACAAGGTTTGCAGTTCGGTCTGAAAGGGCAGGGTAACAACGCAGACGAGCAAAACTCCGCTAACGCTCAAAATACACAGCAAAAAAACGAAGACTCAAATAGCGAAAGCCAAATAGAAAATAGCGACAATGACAACGAAGAAAATCTACTCGCCAAAAACATCGATAGGTTGCAACTGCAACAAGATGGACACCTCAACGTCCGAATATAAAAAAAACTAGGAGAAAAAATGACCGATACAATATCAGCACTGATCTCTAACTCCGCACAAAGCGGCGGTTCGCAAGTAGCGCAAGCAACTAGCGACAGCAAAAGCGCCAGCGGACGAGCTAAAATATCCGCCGATTTCAATAACTTCCTAACTCTATTAACTACACAACTAACGCACCAAGACCCTCTGTCTCCTCTAGATACACACCAGTTTACAAATCAACTCGTGCAGTTCGCCGCCGTCGAACAGCAAATACAACAAAGTGAAAACCTAGAAAAACTAGTAACCCTGATGGAAGGAAGCAAAGCAACAACTTCAGAGGGCATCGGATACCTTGGGAAAACCGTCTTGCATAGCAACTCAAATCGATTCTTCTTGCAAGAAGAAGGGGATGCAAAACTACAATATGTGCTACCGCCAGAAGTCAACAACGCAAGGTTCGAGATTAAAAACGCAGACGGAAAAATCGTCTACAGCGATAACTTCGCCGCTCTAGCCATCGTAGATAAAGGGGGAAACTTCCGATTAGAAGAAAGCGGTGGAAAAACCCTGACATACAGTTTACCGCAAGGTAGCGCACAGGGACTCGCCGTAATATACGATAGCAAGGGCAGGCTCGTACACCAAGAAACCGTCGGAAATCACGGAGTCTTCGTATGGGATGGCAACAATAGCCAGCAGGGAGAAAGAGCAGAACAAGGAGACTACACATTCCAAGTGAAAGCTCTCAGCAACGATGGAAATGCAAAGCAAGGGGAAATAATATGGCACGGATTTACAAATGAACAAAAACGCGCACCAAGTGGAAAATACACATTCCACCTGAAGCACGATCCTCTGCCTGAAGGCACTAACGCAGAACCAATCAAATACATAAGTAGCGCACGCGTTACAGGTATAAAAGCAGACACAACAGATGGGCTATTGCTGATGTTAGATAATGGCTTGCAGATAAAGTCAGACAAGGCTCTCGCAGTCTATAACTAAAAGCACTATTCAACTAAACAACTAACTAAACCAAGCAGCACAAAAACTTAAATAAAAACTAAAGGAGTCAATTATGAGTTTATACGGAGCTTTGAGATCAGGCGTCTCGTCACTATTTGCTAACTCGCAAAGAATGGCGATGATCTCGGACAATATCGCTAATGTCAATACAGTCGGATATAAGCGAGTCGATGCTCGGTTCTCTTCTTTCGTGACACAATCTTCTCAACGAGGACTCTATAACTCAGGCGGAGTCGTATCTACTACCGAAAGAGAAAACGCGCAACAGGGAATCCTAGAGCCGACCGCGTTCTCAACCGATATCGCCGTAACAGGTACAGGCTTCTTCGTCGTCTCCGACGCCGTCACTAGGCAAGACGATGGTAGCTATGTATCTAGCGGTGATATATCATACACACGCGCAGGACAATTTCGCAAAGATAGCAACGGAAACTTGGTAAACGCAGAAGGACAATACCTGCTAAGCTGGGCACCAGAGGCAGGAAGTAGTGTGCGTTCTAGCGACGCTAGGTTCATACAGACTAACGAACTCTCGCGATTCGAGGTCGTAAATATCGAACAGCAAGCACTCGATCCAATATATACTTCCAGAGTCGATGTCGGTGTCAATCTTGCCGCCGCAACTGGTTTCGGGTTGCAAAACGCCTTCTCAGTCGAAACTTCGGTCGTAGATAGGCAGGGCTCGTTGCATAGTCTGACTTTCACTTTCGTCAAGCCAAGCGCAACGCAGGGCTCAACAACTCCCGTGCCGAACGAATGGTTGATGTTCGCTAGGATAACCGACGATGATCCAGGAACAGACCCGATACTGCTCGATAGGCAAAACACGCCTGCTGCCGTAGATGCCTTGGATGCAACAGATTTTCCTGACTATGCAAACTTACGCCTACTAGGACAGGTGAGGTTTGATGCCGCAGGTAGGTTGGATAGCGTAGAAAATGCATTAACATCAACTTCCTTTTTTATAAACGGCGGCGCTACGGCGGTTCCTGCTATTACCAATAGCGCAATTGCAGTTACCGCTAATAGCGGGCAATTCAGCTTGACTATCGATTTCGATGGGAACATCGGTACTGGTATAGGAGACGGAAGTGGCTCAGGTACCGACGATCCTGCAGACCGTGTAAACTTGTTGGTAAACTTAGGTACAGCAACCGCTACCTCGACCGACAGTAGGGGTAGGGATGGGCTTACGCAGTACGGTGGCGGTGGTGGTGGCGGCGAGCAGGCGCTATCGACGATAAAGTATGTCGAACAAAACGGACGCCTGTTTAGCGGCATC
>JABAAW010000032.1 GCA_014238535.1 Alphaproteobacteria bacterium | reverse complement strand
GCAGAGTTATCTTTTAGAACCTTATAGAAAGCGCGAAGTTCTTCTGGTGCTTCGGATGCTTTCGCTTCGGTGGAAAGGATTCCGTAATTGGCACCAGTGGAGAAGGAAATATTTTTCTTAAAGGATTTTTCGTAAGCTATAGCGAGATTACCGCCCGTAATGAACCGACTAGTATTAGCATTCCAAGCTGTTGCGCCAGCATCCAACTGCGAGCATTTGGCGTTATTTATAAAGCCATCAGGGAAAAGTTTAGGGTCTACTTCATCGCCGCTAGTATTGGATGCTGTTAGAGATGGAACGAACGGCGTGCCTATTTTTTGGTTTTTTGTGTAAAAAAGCGTGGGTGGGCAAGTAGAATTGAGAGGGGTAGAGAATGAGAGTAGCTCGTTTTCTGGCGATTGCGCGTTAGTAAACCACTCGACGCCGATTTTGACTCCGTGGAATTGTGGTGAGATGTATTGTATTTTGGGAAAATTTTCGCTTGCTGCTTGCCCGAGCGTCACTCCTAGCCGTTGAACCTGCCATGGAGTTTTTGCTGCCTCGCCGAAGATTCCGCTTCGTTCGGCGGCGATGCTTTGTGCTCCGCTATCTAGTAGATGCGCGACGCCTTCTGTTATTCCTAAGTTTATGGTTCCCCACTTACGATGCTTTAGGTATGCGCTACCTTTTCGTAGAGGTTCGGATTCGAAATGCTGTATGGGATAGACTTCTCTACCGCCCCAGTTTGCCCCGCTAAGATTTTTGGCTATGTTTAGCGCGTCGAAGGAGATATAGACTCCACCATCGAGATTAGCTGTAAGTGGCGCGTGTACATCGAAGTTGAGTAGCAATTCGTATAGGTCTATGCGTATTGAGCTTTCGTCTAAATTTGGATTTGCGTAAAATTTGCGATTGTGTTTTCTAGCACTCTCTTGCAGTGCGGCTAATTTATCCTCCTCCCCATCCGCCAAGCCGATAAGGGTTGTTGGTTTAGAAACGCTTACACCGCCGTAGCGTGCGAAAAGGCTCATTTTTGTGGAGAAGGTAAATTTTTTATCTCGCGCAATAGTAGTTGTACTATTGGTGGTTATACCTTTTGTGGTGTTGTTTAGTTTTGCTTCACCGCTAGCTGATTCTTGGCTTTGCGAGGATTTTTGTTTGCTACTAGATGGTTGTTTGTTCTCCACGCCTTGCTTTACGAGCTGTGCGCTGGCTTGATTTTGCGTGACCGCTACAGCAAAAAACAGGAGACAAATCAAAGACTTACGACAGAGTCGTACGGATATAAGACAAGATTGTCCGCGCGGTGAGATAAAATAAAGTAGTAGTAATAACTTTATGCAGTTGCGCGCCTTTTGCAATTATCATATCCCGTGTATTTTATAATATTAACACTCACAGTTTCAATATAGCGGTTACGACTGTCAATAGAATAAATGCTTGCACACTACCATTAGTAGAGTTAATTATTATTTATACTTCTTGCAAAATGGTTATACTTGTATGGTGTATATGAGGTTTCCACGTCTTTTTTTGTTGCGTTTGCTGCGATTGCCCCTACTCGCGTTGTGTTTTATTGCGTTGTGTGCAAGCCTGCATGTTGCTACTGCGAGTTCGCAAGTTGAGCAAGCGGATCACCTATTGATTCGCACGCGCGCGGGAGATTTGCATAAGATTACGGTTGAGTTAGCTATTAGCGAATCGGAACAACGTCGTGGTTTGATGTTTAGAACAAGGCTAGAGCGATCTCATGGAATGCTTTTTTTGCATAAGCCTCCGCGTATTGTGAAGATGTGGATGAAGGACACCTATATTCCGCTAGATATGATTTTCATCGATATGCATGGAGAAATTGTAAAAATAGCTGAGCGCACGCGACCGCTGTCTTTGCGTGTAATAAGCTCAGAGGTAGAGGTTTCTGCTGTGCTAGAAGTAGCAAGCGGTAGCGTGCGTGATTTAGGCGTCGCGGTTGGCGATATGATTGAATATGAGTTTTTGCAAAAAGATTTGCGAAAGGGAGAATAAGTTGGAGGATAAGATTGTTGTACTGAGTGGAGCTGGTATCTCGCGTGAATCGGGTCTTGATACCTTTCGTGATCGTGGTGGTATATGGGATCAGTATTCGCCGCAGAAGGTAGCGTCGATTGCAGGGTTTAGAGCAGACCCTGAGTTGGTGCAGGAGTTTTACAATATGCGTCGCGTTGAATTGTTGAGCGGTAAGATAGAACCGAATCCAGCGCATTTTGCTTTGTCGAGACTACAAGGCTTTTTACCTAATTCTTGCTATATCGTTACACAAAATATCGATGACCTGCACAGTCGAGCGGGTAGCAAAGAAGTTATACACATACACGGCGAGACTTTAGGCTCTCTCTGTAGTTTTTGTGGTATGCGTATGCGATGCGAAACGAGTATATCTGCAGCTGATGTTTGCGAAAAATGCTTGAAAGTTGGAGGAATTCGTCCAGATGTGGTTTTTTTTGGCGAGATTCCGTATCATTTACCGCGCGTTTATGAATTGTTGAAAGATTGCACGCTTTTTGTAGCCATAGGTACGGCTGGCGCGGTATATCCGGCGGCGGGTTTTGTTGATAATGCTGTTCGAGCTAGGAAGATTGAAATAAATCTAGCGGCGACGGAAATATCTGACCTATTCGATGAAAATCGCTATGGCAAAGCGAGCGTTGAGGTGCCGCGTTTAGTTGAGGAATTGCTAGCAGAGGCATGAAGCAGCTTGAAAAGCTAACAGGTTTGTTAAGTCGTCTTCCGGGGCTAGGACCGCGCTCGTCTCGTCGGATTGTACAGCATTTGCTTGTTCGCCGAGAAAACTTGTTGGTTCCCCTTGCGCAAGAGATGTTACTGCTAGCGGAGAGGATGTCTATTTGTAGCGAATGTGGCAATTGGGACGAGATAGACCCGTGCAGCCTATGCAGGGATGATAGCCGAGAGAGTTCGCTGCTATGCGTTGTTGAGCAGATAGCCGACTTGTGGGCGTTGGAGCGTAGTGCGTGTTTTCGCGGTCGCTACCATGTGCTTGGCGGAGTTCTTTCTGCTTTGAACGGGGTTGGACCTGATGACTTACGCCTCGCCAACCTTGAGAGGCGAGTACGAGAAGAAAAGATTGAAGAGGTTATTCTAGCGACGAACCTAACTGTCGAAGGTCAGACGACTGCGCATTATATTGCGGGCAGATTGGCTAGTATGGGAGTTAAGTCTACAAGATTGGCGCGCGGAGTTCCGATTGGTGGCGAGCTCGACTATATGGACGAAGGTACACTGACTACGGCGATCGAGTTGCGGCAAAAGGTTTTTTGAAAGATAGCGATACGATATACGCCCTATCGAGCGGTGGAGGCTGCTCTGCGATAGCGGTTATTCGTATATCTGGAGATTGCGCTTTTGATGCCTTGCGCTTGTTGCAGGGTAGCCTTCAAGCGCCTGGTATTTTGGCTATGCGTATTTTACGCCGTAGCGATGGGGGGGAGGTATTGGACCGTGCGATGACGGTGCGTTTTGCATCGCCTAGAAGTTATACGGGCGAGGACATGGCTGAGATTCATTGCCATGGTTCAAGAGCGATTATCGCAGCTATCATCGAGGAATGGCGAATGCATCGAGGGTTGCGCCTTCGCGCTGCGCTAGCGGGAGAGTTTACTCGTCGCGCTTTGCTTGCGGGCAAGATGGATTTGACGAAAGCGGAGGGTTTGATTGATTTGATTGAGGCTGAGACGCAAGCGCAAAGACGCCAAGCGCTTGCGCAAAGCGAAGGAGTATTGGAGAAGATTTATAATGATTGGTCGGAGCGCTTATTTGCTCTGCTATGCGAACGCGAGGCGCAGATTGATTTTCCGGACGAGGATTTGGAAGAAGATGGGCTGGATGGGTTAGCGAATGAACGCAGTCCCCAAAGGATTGTAAGTTCGAGGATGGCGGAACAAATAACGGGGCTACGAGAGGAGATTTCGGCGCACTTGGAACTAGCGGATACCGCCGAGCGTATTCGCTCAGGGGTTGCGGTTGCGCTTATAGGAGCGCCGAATGTTGGCAAGTCTAGTTTGTTAAACCGCATTGCTTGCGATACTGTTGCGATCGTCTCTTCGCGCGCTGGCACGACACGCGATGTTGTGCGAGTGCGTGTGGAACTAGGTGGGTTAGCGGTTGACTTGCTGGATACGGCAGGTTTGCGTAAACCGCGAAGTGCTGTTGAGGCTGAGGGCATTCGGCGCGCAGAAGATAGTGCGCGTAGTAAGGCAAACATAGTTGTATGTATCTGTGATGCTCGCAAGCCTGATATGGACGCTTTGTCTATTGATGGTAAGACGCGCGCGTACGATTTTCTGCTACTCAACAAAAGCGACCTCTTGAGCGTGGCGGCAAGGAAACGCATTTCAGACACTACGAGTGCTGATGGCAACCTTAATGGTAGCCTTAAAGGCAATCTTTCGACTTTTTTAGTGTCGGCGCGTAGTGGCGATGGGGTTGGTGATTTTATGGAAGCCTTGAAAGATAAGCTGCAAGTTAGCGAGCAGCCGATAGCACCGACGCGCGCGCGTCACCGCGAGGCTTTAACGGATGTGCGCGAGAGTTTGTTGCGTGCGCAAAACGAGAAAGATTGGGCGCTACAGGCGCAGGGTTTGCGTGATGCGCACGCGGCGATGGAGCGTTTGACGGGGGCTCGTGATATTGACGCACTGCTGGATAAGATTTTTTCTGACTTTTGTATCGGTAAGTGAAAGCAAAGTATTAGAGCAGTTAGAAGTCTGTTCTGATAGTCTGAGTTGAGGCTACGCTACCTCAACCTAGTTGCCCTGAAGATAGAATGCCGTTGTTGCCAGATTCGAAAAATTGATAGGATCGTGATTACGATAGCGATGGTGAGCAGGATATAGAGCATGCTTATGATTCCTGCTTGCACGATTATCGCGCCGGCGATGATGGGAAAGCCGAAGAGTCCGACGAAGTAAGAGAGGCTGAAAAGTAGCAGAGATTGAGGCATCAAGCCTGCGGGAGCCTCATTTGCAGCCAAGCCGTTTATTACGGAATAGTTTAACCCGTATCCGACGCCGAGTATTATTGATGCGAGTACATAGGTATATACTTGGGTATATACTTGGTTAGTATTTTTGATAAACATGAAGATTGAGATTGCTACTAACGAGGTTAGAAGGAAAGATGAAATGAAAGGGTTGCGCTTGACTACATACCCTGCGAGCATCAAGCGACATCCGATGGCTGCCAGCATAAACCCTGCAAAGAATAGAGAATAGTCGAAACCGAAGGTTTGAGCGTAGGTTGTTTGAAAGCTAGATAGCCCGCCAAAGATGCAGGCGCCCAACCCTACCATTACAATAGGGAAGATGGCGTTAGAATGCGCGATTGCGAAGATAGATTTTGGAGAGATTTTGCTTACATGCGGTATGACATTATTATTTTTTGTAAAGTTATGATCTAGGTAAAAGCAAATTGCGACGCCGCTAAGGCTAGCGAGTCCTGCGATTAGGAACGCGTACTCGATGGGTAAATGTATTGATGTGACCATCCGCCCGACTAAAGGTCCTGTGCCGATGCCAGCCATCATAGAGCCTGATAGCAATGCGAAGAAACGGATTCGTCTTTCTGGTTTTATGATTGCTGAGACTAGTATTGGAGCTAAGGTATAGAAGACTCCCCATCCTATCCCTAATAGTAGAGCGAACAGCATCAGATTATAGCTAAGATTAGAGCTTATGAAGAATCCGAACATTGCTGCGACGAGGAAGATACCCGATGCGGCGACGGCTTTTGCTGAGCCGAAAGTATCGGCTATATGCCCTGATATGATTACTAATAAGACGGTGCTGATGGTTGCGGTTGATATTACTGCGCCGGCGAAAGCTTCGCTACCGCCTCTTTGTTCGACCATCAGAGGTATTAAGAATGTGACGCCGTATGCGATAGCGAAGAAATATCCCCCCAAGCATAGTAGAGCGAAATTGCCGAGGGAGGCTTCGGAGTTTGTATTTTTCATAGTTTGCGCTTATTAGCGAAACTTTTTTATTGCTTATTGCTGTTCGGCGTATGACCAGCTTGGGTCGTATGCGTTGTGCGGTGTTGCGAGTTCTCTTAGGAATCGCCCGGTAACGTCGACGGTTAGCAATCGTGATCGAGCGATTGTTTTTCCTTTAGGAGTGCGATTTTTTTTGAAGAAGACCAAGACTCGTCCATTTGGTGCCCAACTTGGTCCTTCGATTCGAAAACCGTCGGTAAAGATTCGCATGTCAGAGCCGTCTATTGCCATCGCTCCTACGGCGAACCTCCCGTATAGCTGTCGAGTGAAGGCTATTTTATCGCCGCGTGGTGACCATACGGGAGTTGAGAATGCTCCATCTGCGAAGCTTACGCGCTGTACATTTCTACCACGGCTTGTCATGGTGTAGATTTGCGGTCGCCCGCTACGGTCTGAGACGAAAGCGATATAGTCTCCATCGGGAGAAAAGCTAGGCGAGGTGTCGATTGCGGGGTGGATAGTTAATCGTCTGCGGCGCCCTGAAGTTAGGTCGTATGTAAAAATTTCGCTATTGCCTGAGATAGAGTTTGCATAGATTATTTTTTTGCTATCGGGAGAGAATCGCCCTGCATAGACTAGTCCCTTTCCGAGCGGTAGGACTTTCTCGCGGTTATTGCGTGAGAAGTCGATGAGTCGTATTGAGCTTGAGTTTTTAGTTAGTGCGGTGTAGATAGCGGCCCTTCCGTTTGGCGCGAAGCGTGGGTTTAGAACGATTGTGCGGCGTGCGTTTGTCAAAAAGCGATGGTTTGCGCCGTCGTAATCCATGATAGCCAAGCGTTTCCAGCGGCGGCGTTTTCGTATAGTTTCGGATACATAAAGTATGCGGCTGTTGAAGTATCCCTCCTCGCCTGTCAATCGTTGATATACGGCATCTGAGATTTTATGTGCGAGGATGCGCCAAGACTTCGCGTCAAGTTCTTCGCGCGAGAGAGGTCTTTGTAGGCGCACGTCCCAAATTTGCAGAGTTGCTTTGTGCTTTCCGCGTGCTTTACTGAGTTCTAGGGACAAGACTGCGTCTGCGTTGGCTAGTCGGAACGCTGAGAAGTCGGGAACTACGTCGAGCGGTAAATTTTTGTAAATTAGACTGGCTCTATCTACGACGCTAATCAAGCCGGAGCGATTTAGGTCTGCTTCGATAACGGCTTGTATTTTGTTAGTTTGTGCGCTTGAGAAACCTTTATTTTCGGAGTTTGGAATTGCAATGCGTATGGGCTGGAAGTTTCCCTGTAGTATGTCGATTCGCAGTTGCGCCTCGCTTGGCACAAAAGCGAGCAAAGCCAAGAAGATTGCTGTTAATAGAGCAGGTATTTGCAAGCATTGAATGCGTGAGAAGAAAGGCATCGTTGTTGGTATTTTATTTTTGTAGAGCATAAGATTTACAGACCGAATAGGCGACGAGGATCGAAGCGTAGGATAGTTTTCTGCCATAAGTTGTATTTTTCCAGAGGTAGTTTTAGAGGAGAGCATGCGCCATCTGTTGCAAGAGTCCGCAGAGCTGCTTCGGCAGCACTACGGAAGAAAGGGTCGCTAGCCATCCGTTGCCTATCTATAACACGAACGTCTGTGACAAATGCAAATTTGTCGATGGTTAGATGCAAGTCTACGACTAAGTTTTTTAACGAAGGAGCGCCTATAGGCGGGCTCCAGCAAGCATAGATATGCTTACGGAATGCGGCGAGTTCGCTTGGCGTTAGTATTTGTTCGGAGCTTAAAAAAGCTGTTGTTTCCTCGCTATTATCAGTGAAAGCTTCGTCCAGCGCATCTTCGATGCTACCGTTATCGTTGCTAGGTTCTTCGCTAGGCTCTTCGATTTGGCTATCGTCTTCTAGAGAGGAGAGCAAATCTTCGAGCGGGTCTTTGCTTTCTTGCGTAGCTGGTTTTTTTACTTTTTGCTCTGCCTTTTTTTTTTCGATTTTTGCTACCTTTTTTACCTCTGGTTTTGGCTGTTCGGTTTTTTCGACTGTTTTTTCGTCTTCTTTTTCTTTCTCTTGTTCTTGTTTAGGTTGTTGAGTTTTTTTACTTTCTACCTCTGCTTTTTTTTTCGGGCTTGTGCGGAATTGAGTTAATCGTTGTTGCAGTTGTTTTTCGGAGATTATTTCGACGCTTGTTGGTAGCGGTGTTATGTTTGAAGGTATTAGCCATGCGCCGATATTTATTGCGATGAATGCGATTAGGTGTGCGAGCGCGGACAACAGCATTATTTCGGATAAGCTGCGTTCGGCGATGGAGCTGATTTTAAGGCTATGCAGAAATTTTGCTAGCGATGGTTTGGATTGGGACAATTTAGACATGCGTGTTAATTTTTCACGCTAATTTGTATGTTCCACGGCTAGTTAAGATATTAGCTAAGAAGATTAGCGAAGGAATCAACGCAATGATCAACGTAGCGAATTGGTTACGAGAGATACCCGTTCGAATCCTGCGCGATTGATGCGTCCCATAATTTTCAGCACTTTTGCATAGCGTAGCCTTCTATCGCCGCGGATGTAGATAGATATATTATTGTTTCCTGCTGCTAAAGCTGCGAGTTGTTCTATTAGTTTTTCTTCTTTGATTTGTTTTTTTTGCAAGAAGACTGCGCCGTCTTTGCGTATTGTAACGACGAGGGGTTCATTTTGCGAGTGTAATGGCTTTGCCTCGCTTTGCGGAAGTTCGACCTCGAGCCCGACGCTGAGTAATGGAGCGGTTACCATAAAGACGACCAGCAGCACGAGCATTACGTCGATGAATGGCGTTACATTGATCGAATCGATGAGAGCTCTCCGTTTTTTTGAGCGTGTATGCGAATGGTGCCTGATTTTCATTATCTGGTGCTAGAGATTATTTTGAGGACATATCGTCGAACTGGCGCGAGAAACGAATAGTAAGTTGTTCGGCGAATGCTTCTAGGTCTTGTTGAACTTGATTTGTGCGCACCAGCAGCAGGTTGTAGAAGATGGTTGCGGGGATTGCTGCGACGAGCCCGAGCGCGGTTGCGAATAGAGCTTCGGCGATACCTGGCGCGACGACGGCTAAGCTTGATTGTTGCATAGCGGCGATTGCGCGGAAGCTGTTCATGATTCCCCAAACTGTTCCGAACAGTCCGACGAAAGGCGCGTTGCTACCGATTGTTGCGAGTATAGGTAGCAGTTGTTCGTTGCGCGCGCTTTCTTCGAGCATTTTGAAGCTGAGTACTCGTGCTATGCGTTCTTCGAGCGTTTGCCTTTGCGCGTTGCGGCGTTCGGTTGATACCTTCCATTCTCCCATTGCGGCTAGGAAGAGTCTGCGTAATGGGCAACGGTCTGTAGGTCGTAGCCCTTGCGCTAGTTTAAGGAACGATGGTTCACGGTGGAATTGGGACCAAAATTGACGATTGAGAATTGCGGTGGTTTTTAGTTCGACATATTTTTTAAATGCGATAGCCCAACTAGCAATCGAGCTTGCAACCAGTAGCAGTAACACGAGCTGCACGACCCAATGCGCTTCGAGTATAAGGGATATAAAATTGAAAGAAGATTGCGTCATCGCTTATTTTCCATGAAACGAAAGAGTATAGATATTATTGGTTTACTGCGTGAGAAGGCTGGAACAAGTCTAGCATATCTTTCGACAAGCGTTTTGGTTTACCGATAGTTACACCACTATTTTCATTTTTGTCTATTGCGAGCAAAGCGAGGGTTACCTTTATTTCTGCGACAGTGGTAGCGTATTTTACCTCAGGGTTTGTCTCTGCGAAAAGGATATTGTGGGCTAGTTCTATGCGTGCTCCGCTGCATGCGATGGATTGAGTTTTGACTAGGAGTAAATCGTCGAGTTTTGCTGGACGGAGGTAATTGCACGAGCATTTTTTGACGACGAATACGACCCCGAGTTTTTTTTCTAGTATTGAGGGTTGCATATTTTCTTTACGCAAGATTTCGCTACGCGCGCGTTCGGCGAACTTTAGGTAGTTAGCGTAGTATACGACTCCCCCTGCATCTGTGTCTTCGTAGTAGACTCGCAGTGTGTGTTGCCAGATGGGCTGTTTATGCGTTGTCATTGTTTTTAGTTTTGAGATTTTGCGAAGATATTTTTTTGAGTTATTGCTTTGGAAGTATTTATTTCCAATCCGCATTTATTCCATCCTGCGCTGCTTAGTTGTCGTCCGCGTGCTGTTTTTTCGATCAACCCTTGTTGTAGCAGGAAGGGCTCGACGACTTCTTCTAGCACGTCGCGTTCCTGCGACAATGCGGCGGCGAGCGTGTCGAGTCCTGCTGGCCCGCCGTGGAATTGTTTTGCTAACAGAGTTAGGTATCGTCGGTCTATGTTGTCTAAGCCGTGTTCGTCTATGCCTAGTTGTTCAAGAGCTGTAGTTGCGTTTGAGTTATCGATGATGTTTGTGTTTGCGACTGTTGCGAAATCGATGATTCGCCTTAGTAGACGCAGGGCTATGCGCGGTGTTGCGCGGCTGCGTTTAGCGATAGCGATAGCGCCGTTAGTTTCTAGTTGAAAGTTGCGCGAGTTTCGTTTAGCGGCGCGCACGAGAATATCTGCTAGTTCCTGAGTTTTGTAGAATGTAAACTCTAATGGAATTCCGAATCTTTCGCGTAAAGGACGTGCGATTAGGCCTGGTCTGGTTGTTGCCCCTATTAGAGTGAATGGTTTAAGCGATAGGCGTAAAGATCGAGCGCCTGTGCCTGTGCCTATCATGATGTCGATTTTTTTGTCTTCCATCGCGCTGTACAGCACTTCTTCGACGGCGCTTGGCAGGCGATGTATTTCGTCAATGAAGAAGACTTCGCGAGCCTCGCAATCGGTTAGCAATGCTGCTAAATCGCCTGCCTTGGTAATGATAGGACCTGAGCTAGCGCGAAAAGGAGCGTTCATTTCGTTTGCGATGACTCGTGCTAATGTTGTTTTCCCTAACCCAGGAGGTCCGCAGAGTAGCAGGTGATCTATCGGTTGCGCTCGAATTTTGGCTGCTTCTAGGAATACGGCGAGATTTTTGACGATAGAAGATTGCCCGACGAAGTCGCTTAGGCGCTGTGGTCGTTCGGAATCGAGATTGTTATTTACAATTGGTTTTGCCTCTTGCGTGCTAGGGCTAGTTTTGTCGAGATGTTTATGCGTCGCTTTTGCGGCAGCCTTTGGTGACAATAGCCTAGCGTGTGCGTTTTGCTCGCTAGCTAGGGGATCGTTAGAAGTTTTTTTTTGCTCTTTTTTTTGCACGGGCTGAGTTTTATTGCTGTGTTTTTTTATTTATGTGGTCGAAGGCTTTTGAGGGCTATGCGCACGGCTGCTTCTAGGTTATCTGGTGTTTTTGCGCGTTGCATAGCCTTTAGCGTGCGTGATATTTCTGCGCGTTCGAATCCTAGTGCTTCTAACGCTTCTAGCAAATCTCTCCACAAAGGCTTGCCGTAAGAGGAAATAGATTGTGCGTCTTTGTCGTCAGCGTCGATGTCGTCTGCGGCGTTATCGTCAGCGGCGTTGTCGTCTGTGGTTGTGTAAGCTGTTGTATGCGCGTTAGAGAACACGGATACTTTATCTTCGAGTTCGCTTATCAAGCGTTGTGCTGTGCGTGCTCCTAAGCCGGGGACTTTTTGTAGCGAGTTTTTTTCTGCCTCGAGTATTGCGTGCGCCAAGGTTGCGCTATCGAAATAGGATAAGATTGCGAGAGCGAGCTTGCCGCCGACCCCTTGTACGCTAACTAGTAGGTTGAAGAGCTCGCGTTCGTATTTTTCGAAGAATCCGTAGAGTTTCATACTACCTTCGCGTATTTGTATTTGCGGAGATACGAATAGCTTAGCGTTCTCGCCGCGCGTTATGTTTTCGCATGTATGCTTTGAGCACAGTAGCTGAAAGCCGATGCCGTTGCATAGCAAGATTACGGACATGGGGCTTGTTGCTTGCGTAGGTGATTCGTAGGTAATATCCTCGACGTTACCTTCTAGCACTGCGATCATAGTTGTTTATTTTCGTGTTTATTTTTTTTGGGCTTCATATCGCTACGAGCGAATCATTACCAGCGAATGGCTTTTTCGGCGAGTTGAAAGCGTGGCATACGGCGACGGCGAGAGCGTCAGCGGCGTGCTCGTCAGCGGTGTTATCGTCAGCCAGCCTTTGTTCTGTGTTATGGCTATTGTTTTTTGCGAGCGGGCTTTCTGGAAGGATATGAGCGAGCATGCGTTGTAGTTGTTTTTTATCGGCTGCGCCCGAAGGGCTTACGGCGCGTTTGATCATGCGTGGAGCATATTCGGCGTAGGGTCTTTGTTCGATTGTTAGCATAGCGATTGCGTGTGCTTGTCCTAATGCGAATGCGGACTTGATGTTTTTGCCTAAGAAAACGGCTTCGATAGCCATTTGGTCTGGCGTATGTTCGGCTACGACACTTTGCAGAGCGCATAAAAGTAGCGCGAGTCTTTGCGGTAATGGTTGCGTTCTTGGCACTTTGATTGTTCCGCAATTGATATAGTGCAAAGTATTGTTTATTTTTTCTATAGCCCCCCATCCTGTTGCTACTAGCCCTGGATCTATACCGAGTATGCGAATCGCACGCGAGTTATGGCTGTATTTGTGCATGCTGGTTATTTTAGCATTATTTTAGAGGCAGGTTTTTTTGATGTGTAAAGCGTTATGCCTGCAGGGTTTTTTATGCTTATTCTTGTGAAAGTTCGGATAGATTAGCGAGGGCTTCGTCGCTGATATCGAAATTGGCATAGACTTGTTGTACGTCGTCGTTATCTTCTAATGCTTCGAGCATTTTTATTAGAGTTTCGGCATCTTTTTCGTTGAGTGAGGTTGTCGTTTGCGGTTGCCATATTAGGCGCGCGTTTGCGATTTCACCGCATTGTGCCTGCATTTTGTTAGTTAGATTATGTAGCATATCGGGCTTGCAAAAGACGCTATGGGTTGTTTCATCTGAAGTTATATTTTCGGCGCCGTATTCTATGGCTGCTTCGAAGACCTTATCTTCGGTGGTATTTGTGTTTAAGAATTGTATTTCGCCAAGACGCTTGAACATGAAAACGACTGCGCCTTGCTCGCTCATGGAGCCGTTGAATTTCGAGAATATAGCGCGTAGTTGCGAGCTGGTGCGGTTTCGGTTATCGGTTAGCGCTTCGATGATTACGGCGACACCGTTTACGCCGTAGCCTTCGTAGCGTATTTCTTCGAAGTTTGTAGAGTTTTCTTCGCCGTCGGCTTTTGCGATGGTGCGGTTAATGTTGTCATTCGGCATGTTTTCGCTGCGTGCTGCGAGGATTGCTGTGCGTAGTCTAGGATTGCTAGAGGTATCGCTCCCCCCTAGTTTCACGGCGACGGAGATTTCGCGTGAAAATTTTGCGAATCGTTTTGCGCGTTTTTTATCCTGCGCGCCTTTACGAAACATGATGTTTTTGAACTTGGAATGCCCTGCCATAATGCTACCGTCGCCTGCTGCTTTCTGTAATTTTTATATCGCTATGGCGATTCTGGCATAAAGAAAGGAGTCTTTCTACCCAGAGTTTTCCAAGTATGTTGTCTCTTGAGTTATGCGTGCGAGTTTATTTCGCGAGGTAACTATAGTCTGCTTATTTTGCGCGTGCTAACGCTTCGAGTATCAGTTTATGCGCGCTTTCGACACCTTCCCAGCCTTGAACTTTTACCCACTTATTTTTCTCTAATTCTTTGTAGCGTTCGAAGAAATGATTTATCTGCTCGAGAACGCTCTGAGGCAAGTCTTCGTGGCTTTTACATTTGCTATAGTAGTTATGTATTTTATCGTGCGGTACGCAGAGTATTTTTTCATCCTCACCGCTTTCGTCTTCCATGCGCAACACCCCGATTGGTCGAGCGCGTAGGACTGCACCTGCGACTACGGGCATTTGCGCTAATACTAGAGCGTCGCAAGGGTCTCCGTCGTCTGAGAGGGTATGTGGAATGAATCCGTAGTTTGCGGGATAAAACATTGCGGTTGGCAAGAATCGATCGACGAACAGAGCGCCGGATTCCTTATCCATTTCGTATTTGACGGGCGTTGAGTGCATCGGTACCTCGATGACGACATTGATGTCGCTGGGAGGATTTTCGCCTGAGTTGATTTTAGATAGATCCATATTGACAATAAGTTATGGGCAATAAATTATCGGTAAGCCTAGCTCGACAAGATTTTACCCAAGATTTTACCCAAGATTTTCCCTTAGCGCTAATCGAGCGAGGCTACTTTTTTATTTTGCTGACGAGGTAAATACCTAGCTAGCAATACGAACAATGTTGTAAAAGCGCTAGCATCGACTATTAAGAAGAGAAAGCCCACGCCTTCGTATATGGCGGCGCTCGCTAAGAACATTGCGCAAGCTGATGTAATTAGAAGGCTGAATTTTGCTATCGATATAAACCGCCTACCTTTATGGTTAGTGCTTATGCTTTTATTTGCGCGGAAGTTTTGAATCTGCAATAGATATAGTAGCCAGGCGAGGCTTGCTCCGCTTGCGGCGAAAAGCAAAGGCTCTGCTAATGTATGAAATACTTCGAATACGGGCGAGACCTCCATGCCAAAAACATGATGCGCTGCTGCTTTTGGTATAATTGAGCATCCTGCGAACAGGGTCAGAGGTATTGCAAAGCGACTATGTTTTTTTGTGTTTGAATTTAGATTTTCTTTCATATTCGATTTTTTCCTAGATGGTGCTTGAGTATGTTGAAAATAAGTATTTGTTGATTAGTGTAGTATATGGACGATGCGTGCTAGCCTATGCATTCTCGCGCGTATAGCATGGATTATAATTGTGCGCAACAGAGGATGTTATGAAAATGATTGTGAGGCTACTTTCTAGTATATTCTGCGGTCGCAGGTTTTTGCAGAGATTTTTATGCGGTTCGAGTGTTTCATCGAATTGTTTTCGTTTGGGACATATAGCGATAGCGGTACCGTCTTTGCGAGAAGCTATAGAAAGCTGGAGTAGCGTTTTGCGCCTATCGCCCTCGCGCATGCGCTCGTTGCGAGCGCATGGCGTTCGAGTTGTT
>JABAAW010000031.1:10105-15269 GCA_014238535.1 Alphaproteobacteria bacterium | reverse complement strand
AAAAGCTCTACCGAGTTCGGGTCACTCCTTTCTATCAAACCGCTCGCATACGAAAATGCTCCGCTGATGATAGACAATACCTGTGTGCCACTCGAGTTTACCTCGTCATAGACAAAACTGTTAATCGCTAATCTACCCTCCGAGCCTAGGCGAAACTCCATATCGTCTATAAAGCGTAAAAATACCTCCGAATCAGAGCCCGTGCTTATTATATCGTCAAGGTGTATCGAATCGCCTACCTGCAAGGTGATAACCAAGCCAGCGCGCGTAACTTGCACCGTACCCTCCGCACCCGCAACAACGCCGATAGTGCCAGAAGAATCGTCTGAAAGCTTATCTCGCAAGTAGCCCAACGCTAACTTCGCACTAGTATCCGTCTGTAAAAACGACGATACAAGTTCAGGCGGCAAAACCGCTCCACCCGAAAACAGTAAACTCGGCGCAACGCCTAGCGTGAAGTAACCCTCGATAACAACCGACGCCCCTCCTCCATCCATAGCCTTGATAACCAAATCATCGCCTCGACGGATAAACTCTACACGCGAATCTAAATCTATCTCCGAAAGAAAAATATCCCCAGAGCCAATATCGGATGCCGCGATAACTCGCTCAGGCAACGCAAAAACAGCACCAGACGCTACCCTAGCAGCCGAAGCCGCAACGCCTTCTACTTCTTCTATTTTTACTTCTACTTCTTCTCTTGCCATATTCGCAACCATATCTAAAATGCAAAAGTATAAAATACCAATGCCAAAAAGCATACGGAAAAACAATTAAAGTAATCCGCATACATAAAAAGCATGGCATTCTATCAAGCCGTGCCGATTCTAAATAACCAAAAACGATGCTAAACAAACATCATCGGAAATGTAAACTATCGTAACGCTAAATGCAAGTAAAATGAAAATGCGGTCGAGAAGACTCGAACTTCCACAGGGTTGCCCCCACAGCGACCTCAACGCTGCGCGTCTACCTATTCCGCCACGACCGCAAAAATCATATATCTAAAATAAATCCTAAAATAAATCCATGGCTGAAACTTCTAACAAATATTGCCAACTCGAGCAAGAGCCTCAAAAAGCAAAAACTCAAGTAGAGTGGCGCGTCTCAAGTCAAGTCGAGTTCCAAATCGCCCAAAAAAATATGCTCCAGCGAGCTCAAAAACTCGCAACAAACAACAATATACCGCAACTCGTTTGGCTTCTAGAACATCCTCACATAATATCCCTAGGGCGTTCCGCTAAAAAAAACGACATCCTAATAAAAAATAACATTCCCATAGTCCACGCAACTCGTGGAGGACAAACAACTTACCACGGGCCAGGACAGAGAATCGTCTACCTCGCTATTCGAATGCAAAATCACACAAAATCCGTAAGAGAGTTCGTACAAATAATACAAAAATGGGCAAAAAACGCAATCGAAGCATGCGGACCTAAAGTACACACAGATAAAAACGCAATCGGATTGTGGGTCGGAAGAAAAAAAATCGCCGCATTCGGGCTACGAATCGCAAGCGGAATCGTAACTCACGGCATCGCCATAAACCACGAAGTCGAACTAAAATACTTCAAAAATATCATACCCTGCGGGATGCAACACAAAATATACAGCACAACATCCATTGCAAACGAAGGATATTCCGTAAGCCAAGAAAAACTCGACCGCTATCTCAAAAAAACATGCCCCTTCTTATAAATACATAAATAAATAAACAAAGCGGGCGACGGGAGTCGAACCCGCGACCTCAAGCATGGGAAGCTTACGCTCTACCGACTGAGCTACACCCGCATAAATAAATCTCAAATACAAAAATCATACATAAAAATCATAACAAATCATAATACATCCGCTAAACAATCCTTATACAACTCGTAACTCTCATCCTCATACAAACAAAAAATAACCTCCTCAAATGGCGAATCCGGCGCAGCCAATAAACGGCAAATACCAACCGCTATTCGCGCCGCTCGATCCTTCGGAAAGCCATACGCGCCTGTCGATATAGACGGAAACGCTAAACGATATATACTGCTCTTAACAGCAAGCGATAATACATTGCTATAACAACAACCAAGTAAAGCGCTTTCACCATTACCACCTCCTCGCCATATAGGACCAACCGTATGGATGATATACTCCGCTCGCAAACGATAGCCCCCAGTCAATCGCGCATGACCCGTCGGGCAGCCGCCTAACGCAGAACACTCGCTTTGTAAATCCACCCCCGCCGCAGCATGAATCGCGCCGTCAACCCCGCCTCCCGCACTAAGCGATTCGTTCGCCGCGTTAACTATCGCCATAACAGACAATCGCGTAATATCCCCCTTTACTATGCTAAATCTCGTCACGAAGGCAATCCAAAAGAAGAAAAGCCAAACTCTCCACTGCCATATATACCCCCAGTCCCAAGAATCTCACATATACGAAGCAAACGGTTATACTTCGATACTCGCTCAGAACGCGCAGGCGCTCCAGTCTTTATCTGACCACAGCCAAGCGCAACCGATAAATCCGCTATAAAACTATCCTCCGTATCTCCAGAGCGGTGCGAGACTATACAGCCAAAACCAGAACGCAACGCTAAATCTCCACACGAAAGTGCCTCGCTAATCGTGCCTATCTGATTCGGCTTCAATAGCAACGCCGTAGCACAGCACTCCGATATGCCTCGCTCTAGTCTAGAGGCAGTCGTCGCAAACAAATCATCTCCTACTAACTGCACACGCCGTATGCCTTTCGTGCATAACAAACTATCTCCTAACCTCTTGCCTAGACGAGACGTCAAGTCTCGCCAGCCTTGCCAATCATCCTCAGCTAGCGCATCTTCAATCGATACTATCGGGTAGCTAGAAACCCAGCTCGATATACAGTCTATCGTCTCAGAACTGCTATACTCCTTGCCATCAAATCTGTAGCGGAAACCAGAAGAATGCGTGCAATACTCGCTCGCCGCGCAATCCAACGCTAGCGATACATCCTCGCCACAACGCAAGCCCGTCGCCGTGATACCTCGCATCAGTAAGTCCAACGCCTCTATAGTTGAGCGTAGCTCGGGCGCAAAGCCACCCTCGTCTCCCAAGCCCAACGAATGACCTGCCTGCGACAAACAGCTCTTCAATGAGGCATAAACCTCAACACCCATGCGCAAGCCCTCAGCAAAATCACGCGCTCCATGTGGGACTATCATAAACTCTTGTACATCCAAGGCGTTACCAGCATGCGCACCGCCGTTCAATATATTCATCTGCGGTAGCGGGAGGACTCGGGCTCGCACACCACCTAAATGGCGAAAAAGCGGTAACGAAAGCGAGTTCGCAGCAGCTCGCGCTACAGCACTCGAAACCGCCAAGCTAGCTTGCGCACCTAAATAACTCTTTGACCTTACATACTTATTAGCATCCTCTCCGCTATCCTTCTCTTCTTTAGCTGCTGCTTCTTTAGCTCCTTCTTGCCTATCAAGCGCGCCTTGTCTATCGAGCGCGCATAGTGCCTCGTCTATCGTAGTTTGCTCACAGGCATCGTAGCCACTCAAAAGCGAGGCTATCTCGCCGTTAACTAGATCAACGCTACCGAGCACGCCTCGACCGCCGTAGCGATTCTTATCTCCATCTCGCAGCTCGCACGCCTCATGCGAGCCCTTCGACGCTCCAGAAGGCACAGAGGCGCGCGCGCGCGTCCCGCAATCAAGCGCAACCTCAACCTCTAATGTCGGCTGCGCACGGCTATCTAGTATCTCGCGCGCTTGTAGGCTTACTATCGACGGCATATCCTCAAAATATCCTAAAAAATTACTATATTCGCTATACAATCATCATATAATATAACTTTATCTGCCATAGACTAACAACTTCACTGTAAAAATTCCATACTCTATGGACTATACTGGTAATTCTAAACTAAAAGTTCCAAACTTGCGTCTTAACCTATGAAAATACTAGCTAAATCGTTTGTAGTTCTATACGCATACCTAGCTTTGCTAGCTTGCGCTCTAGCCGCTGACAAGCCTCCGCGTGCATGGCTGGAAGAATTTCCAAAAACTAACTTCGCAAAAAAATCTATAGAACTGAACGAAATCGTAAGCGGCGGTCCACCTCGCGATGGAATCCCTGCCATCGATAAGCCTCTGCTCGTTAAACCTGATTCTAATCTCAAGCGCGTGCAGGACATCAACGGGCGCGAGCCAGTGTTATCCATCGCCATAAACGGAGTCGAGCGCGCATACCCGCTACGCTTCCTGATATGGCACGAAATCGTAAATGACGAGGTCGGCGGGATACCGATCATCGCTACATTCTGCCCTCTTTGCAACTCTGCTATCGTATTCAAGGCGCAGAGTAAAAGTGGTAAAAAATTAACCTTCGGCACTACTGGACGCTTGCGAAAATCAGACCTGCTAATGTACGATCGCGAAACCGAAAGCTGGTGGCAGCAATTCACAGGGCAAGCCGTTATAGGCAAACTGCTAGGTGAAAAACTAGAAGTGCTACCCGCGCGACTCGAAGCATGGAGCCAGTTCCTCGAGCGCACAAAAAAATCACAGAAAAAAGCAGAAGTCCTGGTCGCTCTGCCACCAGAAAATTTTCCGCGCAACTACGGAATCAATCCCTACGCCAGCTACGATTCTAACAAAAAACCTTTCCTATATCGTGGCGCCTTGCCTAAAGGAATACCACCCCTCGCACGGGTCGTATCATTAGCAGATAGAAAGCAGGCAGTCGCTCTAGAAAAACTACGCGAGAAAGGCACCATCAAGTGGGGTAAGGTTGTCCTAGAGTGGCAGCAAGGACAAAGCTCCGCATTGGATAGCGCAGTCATCGCAGACGGTAAGGAGGTCGGCTCAGTATACGCTTGGCGCGAAGACGCAAACGGAGCACGACAGCCTATAGTCTATTTTGTCGAGTTCGCTTTCGCATTCCACGCCTTCTTCCCCGATAGCCCCATCTTGCAATAGCTCGCAGAAAACTAAAGGCAACAAATAGCTTGCAACAAATAGCTTGGCTATTCGTTATAATAGAAATGCGCCTACGCTCGCTCGTGCTTCTTTACACAAGCTCGCTTGGGAGGCACGCTCGCTTGGCGCAAACCACGCTTGGCGCAAGCTAGACGGACGAGTCCGCTTGGCGCAAGATAGACTCTTCGTACGCATTAATACTAAAGACGA
>JABAAW010000031.1:3622-10006 GCA_014238535.1 Alphaproteobacteria bacterium | reverse complement strand
ACTAAAGACGATAAATTGCTTGCAACAAATCGTTTGGCTATTCGCTCATAGATAAAGTGATTGGCTGCAATACGAATAGGAATGCCGTCTAGGCTTCCTTGCGCAAGCTCGCTAACACAAAAAAAGCGGTCCTCGCGCTCGAGGAGGATGGAGAGATTGAAACGCGAGGACCTACTTGTAAATACCCCTAAAGCAGAATCTTCCGCTAATAGAAGCAATAACAGAATTGCGCTATCTCGCATCTATGTCAAATCACAAAACCGTGTACTACTTCAACTTTTCGTGATGCTATAAAATATGCGCTAAACTATGCGCCATAATATAGTTTGGACTATCTCTCTAATCCTATACGGCGAATCGTACGCGACGAATCGTACGAATTTCTCCCTCAATAGCTCTAATACGAAGTCGCGCCTCAGATAATAATTCGCTTCTAACGCACATATCATGCGCATTCGCATGCAAAAAATTCTCGCCATCTCGCATAATGCCAACATGCCGATGCCAAAATATAAAGTCACCTCGTCGCAAATCATTCAGCACCGTATCGATACCTTCGCTCTCAAGTCCAGTATCTCTGCCAGTATTTTTGGCAGAACTATACAAACAATCGCCGATCTCGCGTTCTTGCATATCCGCATCGCGCGGGCATTCTATTCCATGCAAGCGCAACGATACCTGCAGCAACGCCGAGCAATCTATTCCCGCATAACTACAGCCTCCATATAAATAAGGCGCATGCATAAAACTCTCCGCAGTCGATACATAGTCAGAACATCTGTCTCTAAGCCTATCCATACCCAATACATGACGCGCGCTCACATAAGCCGTCTCCTTATTACCTCGCGCGCATAGCAGCTGTGTACGTAAAAAATCATCCTCGCATAAAAAATCTTCAACGCAGATAACGCTACCCATAGCTAGCGTCATAAAACTCTCCGCCGTCGCCCGCGGCTCGCGGTAGCACAAACTTTGCGGAGCGCAAATAATCGCATTCGCTAATCCAAAATCAATACCACAAGCACGACCCTCAACAGAAACCAAAAACAAACTACGAACATAACCAACATAGCCGTCTAACTCACACTGAACCCAACTCCAGCCTCCCCTATCTTCAAAACATCTGAACGCGTTCCCATAAAAAACCTCGCTCTCAATCGGCGAAGCAGCAGACGGCTCCCGCCGCATATACGCGCGCGCAACAACTAAACGACAGCGAATACCAGAAACAAAAAGAAAAGACGGCGCATTAGGAAAGTAAGAGCGCAGTTCAGAATCCAGCAAGTCCGAGCGGTAGGCATGCAGACGCTTTTCAAGGCTAATACCAAGGCTAAGGCTAAGGCTAAGGCTAAGGCTAGCATCACGCAAGCTCAACTCATGATCAACATGCAAAAATCGCCAAAAATATAATCTAACTCGGCGCACAATTCGCGCAAGCCTTGCCAAAATACGATAGTAAAGACAAGAAAAACGCAAATCTAGTGCCTAGTCCATCTAGCCATTCGCCAATACCCCCGTCGGCAATTCCCTCTTAGCAAGCACATCAAACTCTAACGCAAGGTCCAAAATAGACGCAAGGTCGCTTATGTGAAGCATGTTCTTGCCATCGCTAGGTGCCTTGTCAGGATCAGGGTGCGTTTCGATAAACAAACCCGCAACTCCTAGCGCACACGCAGCACGCACCAACGCAGGTATATACTCGCGATTACCCCCAGAACTGCCACCGCCAGAACTGCCACCGCTAGTTTTGCCTCCGCCAGTGCCAGGAAGCTGCACCGAGTGCGTCGCGTCCATGATAACCGGGTAGCCACTCTGAACCATCTGCCACACTCCCGCCATATCAACCACTAAACGATTGTAGCCAAAACTCGTGCCTCGCTCGCACAAAAGAACGCCCGCCGCTCCGCTATCGGTCAACTTCGCCGCTACATAATCCATATCCCAAGGCGCCAAAAACTGTCCCTTCTTAACATTGATAAGCAAACCCGTGCGCGCAGCAGCTACTAGTAAGTCCGTCTGACGGCACAAAAAAGCCGGTATCTGTAGCATGCTAACAACAGTTCGCAACTCAGCGCATTGCCAAGCCTCATGCACATCCGTTATCGTCGAAATACCGCGAGCTCCTAACTCGCCAAAAACCTCTATCGCCGCAGATAAACCAAGTCCCCGCTCACCTCGCAATGAAGTGCGGTTCGCCTTGTCAAATGAACTCTTGTAAACCCACGATACTCCACGGCTGCTCATAATACCCCCAATAGCATCGCTTACCTCTAACGCATGCGCACGGCTCTCTAACGCACACGGACCCGCAATCAATACCAGCGGCAGTGCATTACAAAACTTTATCTCCCCAGATTTGATATCGTCTCCCTCACCAGCAGCACCTGCCTCTGACTTAGGGCTGTTCAGCGAAAAACAGCGTTGACCACAAGACATATACGATGGCAAGCGCGATGGCAAACGCGACGGCAAACGCTTAGCAAGCAAAGATGCACTAGCCTTTGGCAAAATACTTCTGCGGATCCAGCGGACGCGAGTTCTGACGCAACTCAAAGTGCAACATCGACTTCTTCGCATCTCCAGACATCCCAACCTCAGCTATCTTCTGACCACGCTTAACCTTGTCGCCTCGCGCAACTAAATTCTTTCGATTGTAGCCATAAGCGCTCAAGTAGCCATCCGCATGCCTAACCAATATCAAATTGCCAAAGCCCTTCAACGCAGAACCACTATATACTACTACTCCATTCTCACTCGCTCGCACCGCAAGTCCAACCTTAGCAGCAATGTCAATACCATTGTTACGCTGACCATAACTCCTTTCTCCAAAGCGTCTGATTACCCTGCCGTCAACAGGACGAAGAAAGTCCTTGCGCGCACGCTTAGGCGCAGACGATAATTTGCTAACTCCAGAAGCCCTATTAACAGAACCAGATGTCTTGCTCGACGTTTGCGACGAAGACTTCGCAGACGAAGAAGCATTAGAACCGCTCGCTTTATTAACTATCAATAACTGACCAATGTTGAGCTTGTCCGCTCGGGAAACGCGGTTGTCCTTGCTCAAGCGAGAAACAGAACTGCCATACTTGCGCGCTATGCTGTAGAGAGTCTCGCCCTTCTTTACTATGTGACGACGCTCGCCAGCAACAAAATCGCCACCACCACCGCCTCCGCCAACTATAAGTATCTGACCAACTCGAAGGTTGTTCGGGTTACTAAGCGAATTTTGTGAAAGCAAAAACTGCAGTGTAACTCCATAGGTGCGCGAAATCGACGATAGCGTATCTCCCTTACCAACCTTGTGCGTGCGCTGCTTGCCAGACGATGCACTGCCCTGCTGATCAGCCGTAAGGCTGCTAGGTTGCGGCGCGCTAGCACGAGCGCTCCTAAGCGCGCTACCTACAATGTCCGAATCGCCAGGGATGGTTCCGCTAGTAACAGACGGAACATGCGTTCCGCGCGGTAGCTGGTAGAGGTCTATACGATCATCAGGCGATACAGAGCGTAGAGTGATCCTATTACCTCCTCCAGCGCAACCTGAAAGCACAAGCGCAACTCCAAGCACAAGCCCAGGAATAAACACAGGTATGGGCATAAAAGAAAAACGCGCGCGCGCAAATAGCAGGTAGCGCAACGCCTCTCGTGCTAATGCCAATGCTCGTGCCTTATAGTCATCTTGCCTATACATACCCTTGCTTTTAACACAATGTAGGCGCGCAAGCAATGCGCTCGTAATACAAGTGTCGCGGTTATGCCTAGCTACTTGCTACTATCTACTCGACTGCTAACCATTCTTTAACCATTCTTTATCCATTCGTTAACTCTTCGCTAAAAGCGTCAAATCGCCACCCATATATGGATCCAAAACCGCAGGTAGCACAACCGTGCCATCCGACTGCTGGTAGTTTTCAAGTAGCGCTGCCATCGTGCGACCCACCGCTAAAGCAGAGCCGTTCAGCGCGTGCGGGAATAAAGTACCCTTCTGACCCTTGCGCTTGTAACGCGCGTTCATTCGCCGCGACTGAAACGCTCCGCAGTTAGAGCAACTGGAAATCTCGCGATACTTCTTCTGCGCCGCTAGCCATACTTCCAAGTCGTAGGTCTTTTCCGCCGAAAATCCCATGTCGCCACTGCATAGTAGCATCACGCGATAGGGTAGACCCAAGCGTTTCAATATCTCCTCAGCGCAACCCGTCATGCGTTCGTGCTCGTCTTTCGACTTCCCAGGCGTCGTGTAGCTTACTAACTCAACCTTCGAAAACTGGTGCAGGCGGATAAGCCCGCGCGTATCCTTCCCCGCAGCACCAGCCTCAGCGCGAAAGCAGCTACTCCAAGCAACATAGCGCAACGGTAGCTCCTCTTCTTGCAAAATCTCGTTTGCGTGCAGTCCCGTCAATACCGTCTCAGCAGTCGGAATCAAATAACGCGGGCGTTCCTTAGTGCCTATTTTAAATAAGTCCTCTTCAAACTTCGGCAGATGCCCCGAGCCATACAGCGTATGCCATTCAGCTAAAACCGGTATCTGAACCTCGCGGTAGCCATACTCGCGCGTATGCACATCGAGCATGAAATTCGCAAGCGCGCGTTCAAGGCGCGCTAACTGATCATACAGCACAACAAAACGCGCTCCAGATACCTTCGCAGCGCGCGGGAAGTCCATCGCATCTAGCATCTCGCCTATCTCGTCGTGCGACCTAGCTTTAAACCTAAAATCAGGTGGCGAGCCATCCTTGCGGATCAATTTATTGAAACTCTCGTCACTACCTTCTGGTACATCCGCCACCGGTACATTCGGTAGCTCGAGCAGCTTACGCAGCATAGTCGACTTAGTATCTTCGGATATTTTTTTTAGGTTGGTTATCTGTTGTTTTGCTTCTTTCGCCGCCTTTATTACCATCGCCTTGTTTCCATCGTCTTTAATGTCGGAAGGCGTTTGCGAAATTTTTTCAGACCTTTGATTGTGCTCCGCTTGCACCATCTCAACTACAGAGATCGATGCTTTGATTTTTTTGTAATATGCTATTAAATCTTGCGCTTGTTGAGGCAATCCTCGTTTGCGCATCGCCTCGTCGAAGGCTGTTGGGTCCTTCGCTATCTCCTTAATATCGTGCATCTAAATTCTTCTGTTACTCGTTGTTTTTGCTATCTATTTTTATAGCTCTTCTTGTTAACCATCAAGTGCGATCCCCAGATCGACGCCTCGTAAAGTAGGATTATCGGTATCGCAAGCGCAAGCTGGCTGAACGGGTCTGGCGGCGTCAATATCGCCGCTACTATAACCGCTAGTAAAATCGCATAGCGCCGCTTCTTGCGCAACGCCTCCGCGCTCGTTATGCCAGCGCGCACCAAAAGCATGAGTAATACTGGCAGCTCAAAGCACACACCAAAGGCGAGAATCAAGCGCATCACCAACGATAGATACTCGCTAACCTTCGGCTCTAGTCTTATCGCCAAATGACCCGCCGCGCTCGCCTGTTCAAAGCCTAGAAAAAACTTCCACGCCAGCGGTAGCACGGCAAAGTAAACAAAACTCGCGCCTAAATAAAACAATAGTGGGGTTGCTAGCAAAAACGGCAGCATCGCCGATTTCTCTTGCCTATACAAGCCCGGCGCAACGAAAAGCCATATCTGTATGCACATCAGCGGTAGCGCTATCAGCAAGCCTGAAAACATCGCTAGCTTTATCTCAGTCAAAAACTGTTCCTGCATCGCCGTGTAGATCATTCCTCTACCTGCCTCCTTACCTAAAATCTGCGTAAGTGGGTACATCAGCACATTAAATATCTGCTTCGCGTAGAAAAACGACGTTAGAAAAAGCACGACGAATAATCCAAGCGCGTAGAAAAATCTCTGCCGCAACTCGCGCAGGTGAAAAAATATATCCTGCTTCTCTTCTCTGTTTTCGCTTTTCTTACGACTAACATCACCATCAGTCTTAGCTCGAGCCTTCGTTTTGCGCACCCTGAACCTTCGCTATGCTATTCTAACTTCATCTAACTAAACGCTTACGAAGCGTGCGCTAAACCTTTGTTTTCGCACTAGTTTTCGCTCTTGACTTCGTGTCTAATTTTGCACTTTGTTGCATTTTTTTTGCCTTCGCTTGCCGCACTTGTGTTTTTTGGGCGATCCCCTCGCTCTTAGCGCCCTTCTTAGCAGGCTGAATGCTTTTCGTCGCTGGTTGCTTCTTTTGCCCACTGCCAGCCTTGGAGGAAGTAGTCTTGCGACCACCAGTAGTCGTGCGACTAACTACACTACTAGTAGTCTTGCGACTAGTAGTAGTCTTGCGACTAGCTACACCACTGGTAGTCGTGCGAGTTCTCGCCGTGGGAGTTCTCGCCGTGGGAGTTCTCGCCGTGGGAGTTCTCGCCGTGGGAGTTCTCGCCG
>JABAAW010000031.1:0-3524 GCA_014238535.1 Alphaproteobacteria bacterium | reverse complement strand
CGTGCGAGTGTCACGCTTGCCAATACCTCGCGCACGATCCTCTAGCTCCGCAATCTGCTTGCGCATATTCTCTGCCGACTGACGCGCAAGTTTACTCGTCTCGCTCAAGCCACCACCGATGCTATGCTTAACCTCGTCGCCAACATCATACAAATCGTGCGGTAAGTGCTGCTGTGAAAATTTGTCTATGCCCTCGCGCACATCCTCGCCCATGCGCCGCAGACGATGCACCGCATCGATAACCCCTCGCAGCAAATGCGGGTATTCACGCGGTGGAAAAATAACCATCGCAACCGCACCCAGTACCAGCAACTCCTGCCAACCTATGTCAAACATTCTATCGTCTCAAGCGGGCTGTAAAATATACTATTCCTGATCAAGCCTTCTTCTTTGCCGTTCCCTTCTTTGCACTCTTTGTGCCTTTGCTAGCAGCACTCCCGCTCTTTTTGCTATCATTTTTGCCTAAACTATGCGTCTTCTTCTCGCCTTCAAGCGAACTCTTAAACTCACGCAAGCCTCGACCAAAGTCACCCATCAAGCGCGATAGTTTACCACCGCCACCAAAAAGAACGACCGCAACAGCCAAAACAATAACCCAATGCCATATACTAAAAGTTCCCATCGTAATCACCTTTCTATCTTATACTTATCGTTGTTTCATAAAGCGTGCCAATAGCCATAACCCTATTCGCAGGCTTGAGGCAGAGCAAAAACTAAACAAGAAAATTCGCAGCGCCTCACCCCACTAAAACCTAATCTCTTTAGCCCCTGTTCCTCTCGAGGTCTCTCGTCAAATCATCCTCAGTTACATCCTCTATTCTACCGTAATTACCATTGTTACTAGCCTTTTTCTCGGCAAAAAGAAACACATCGCTACGCTTAACCGCAATACGCAATCGCTTCCCGCGCTCAGGTAAAAAACAGCCCGCAACTCGCGCATGCAGGTGAACCGGCTCGCAATCGTGCTCGCATTCCGCTATCGTGCTACTACGCGCGACAGCACCACTATGTTGCACACCGCTGGAGGACGCCGGCAAGCAACTCGATAGGTGAATAAGGCTATAACCGCCAATCAGACGCGCAGCCTCAACAACACCCGTCGCCGTATCCGCCGAACAATTATCACTACCATTGTCGATAGGCGAAAGCTCCAACGACTGCGGGCGAATAACTACCTCAGCGCGCTTACCCGCAAAACTAACCTCATAACGACCAAAGGGCGTCGAAACCTCGCCACCTTCAATCGCAACGCTAAAGCGGTTAACCTCACTCAACAACGAGGCAACATACACATCGCGCGGGTTACCATAAACATCTTGCGGCGTGCCACTCTGCACCAAACTACCTCGTCTATCCATAACAAACAACCTGTTCGCCATATACATACCCTCCTCAGCATCATGGCTAACAAGCAAAACGCTACAGCGCAACGACTGCAATAAGTGCAATGTCCGATCACGAATACGATCACGCAAACGAACATCCAAATTCGCAAACGGCTCGTCCAACAAAAGCAAGCGCGGGTTAGATACTATCGCTCGCGCCAACGCAACTCGCTGCTGCTGACCACCAGATAAACAATGCGGGTAACTCTCAGCGTAATCCTCTAACTCAACCATCTCTAGCGTGCTCGCTATCCTCTCATCGATCGTCTGCTTTTCAAAATCAGTGCGAGCAACGCGAAAATCATCCCCACTAAACCCATTCTTACCGCTAGCCTCTCTCTTCGCCGCCAAGGCTAAATTCTCGCGTATCGTAAGGTGCGGAAATAACGCAAAATCCTGAAATACCATGCCAATATCACACGCACGCGAGCGCAACTCAACCGCAACAGTACTATCGCGCGAGCATACCTCGCGACCATTCAAAAATATCTGACCACCAGATACACGCTCCAATCCCGCAACCAAGCGCAAAACCGTAGTCTTCCCGCAACCCGACGCCCCAAGCAAGCAAACAACCTCGCCATGCGGAATCGAAAAACTCAAGTCATCTAAAACCCGCGCGTCTCCATAGCCAAAAGAAACTCGCGAAAAACACAGCGCCGAACCTTCGCAAAACCTACCCCCAGCCGAAATGCTAGCAGGCGCGCTAGCGCTCGCTTGACCTAATCTGCTAGGCCTATCTAAATCACGCGGTAAATGCATAGTCTAATACCCTCATACCCATCTTCTATGAACCGTTACTCTTGCTCTTCTCATCCAGTGGTCGATCAACTCGGCGAGACTTCTCAACATCTCGCCATAGCTCTACATTACGCAAATGCTCGCTAAAAGTCTTCGCAAATCGGTGACCACCATCGCCGCTAGCAACAAAGTATAACTCATCGCTGATCTCCGCTCGCAACGCAGAGTAAATCGCCGCACGACCAGGGTTGGCAATCGGAGACGGCGGCAAGCCCGTGCGAGTATAAGTGTTATACGGATGGTCACGCCGCAACTCGCTACGACGCAATCCGCGACCCAATACTCCGCGCTTGCCACTCTCCCAATAAATCAACGTCGGGTCCGTCTGCAACTTCATCCCCTTCGATAAACGATTGAAAAAAACTCCCGCAATACGATCTCGCTCAACCGAAAGCTTCGTCTCGCGTTCAACCAACGAAGCAAATGTCAAAACCTCCTGTGGCGTTCGCAAAAAACGCCGCGAAGCAGCACTGCGCTCATGCAAGCGATCCTTCGATAATACATCCCTAAGAAACGTCTTCATCGCAGACTCCATGCGTAAAACCATGCGCACGCGCGGCGTGTCTCGCTGGTAGTGATACGTATCCGCTAACAATGAACCCTCCGTCAATGCCGACGGTAAATCTCCCGTCAAACGCTCGCTCGAACGCAAAATATCCAGTATCTGAAGGCTCGTCAGACCCTCAGGGATCGTAAGGCTGTAGTAGTGCGTGCGACCATCTCGCAATAGGCGCAATACTTCATATAAACTCGTGCGGGCAGAAAAGCGATACTCTCCAGCCTGCAAACTATGACCCATCCCAAAAATACGCGCGATAATCTCAAAAAAATATCCATAGCGAATCGCTCCAATACGCTGCAACTCACGCGAAATCTCACGCAAACTCAAACCTCGCCGTAAAACAAAAACTACGCCAGTTTCAGAGGCAACAGAGGCAGCAGAGACAGCAGAAGTAGCAGGTGCAGCAGGAGTAGCAGGTGCAGCATCCTCAACATCGCCCCTAACCAACTCGGTGACATCTCTGCCCCCCTCGCTAGCTATCGGCAGCGAATACTCGCGAAATGTCTCATAACTAACCAAAGCAAGCGCAACAATAAACAACACGCAAGCGCAAAGGAACAAAATCCTAGCTCGACTAGCGCAAAAAAACTTAACAAACCTATCGTAAAAAATACCAAACATAACTATCACTCAAAAAAATCGCTCTAACGCACAAAATCCGCCGAAAATACAATCGACCAACGCATCGCTACCTCTCAAGGTAGCATAGGATAGCCTTTCCTATAAAATAACGCAAAATGTCAGGAAAAAAGCCCAAAAATGTCTAAAAATGTCTA
>JABAAW010000030.1 GCA_014238535.1 Alphaproteobacteria bacterium | reverse complement strand
CAGTAGCAACAATAGCGCGCGCCATAGCTGCAAGGTCCTCTCTATACCAACTGCGCTCCGCTGCTGAATCTTCAGGCAGTAGCCAGCCACCTCGCAACTTCGGAAAACGCAGCAAACCTTCGATAAAAACATCGCCTTCTTCAACCGACTCAGGGCGCGAATCTCGCGCGCGGTGATCAAAGTCAACCCAACCTCGATTAACTAAAACAGCTCCGCCTCCTGAAAGAATAAATGGCGTAATAACATGCCAGCCAGGGCGACCATCAACATGACGGCGCAGTAAAAACTGCTCGTTCAAAAAATCATACCTGCCAGAAACTCGAACTCGAGTAAAAGCATCACCAGAGACAAATGCTATACCGCCACTCGTATAGTCAATCGCAGGTAACTCCGAGCGCGACTCGCGCAGCTCCTGCAAATCCTGCTTCCACGACAAGCGGCTAACCTGCCAAAATCCTAGCGAAAGCAAAAGCAAAAAAAATAGCAAGACAGAGGCAAAAATAAACGTCCTCGCACAAAAGCGAAAACTAAAACCCCCTAATGAAAAACTAAAGGCAATGCGACTAAATGACAAAATTCTAATTAACCTAGCTCAGCAATCTGATTGCCTAGATTAACCTCCCCACCAATAAACACAAATAAATAGAAAAAGCCAAACAACATCAACAAAATGCCAATACCAAGCCGCAGCCTCAAAACCAAAGTGCTGGCGCGGCATAAAGTCTCCATGCAACGCTCGATACAAGCAGACGATAAGAAAAATCGTACCAATAATTACATGCAAGCCATGAAAGCCCGTCGCTAAGTAGAAGGTCGAGCCATAAATCCCATCCTTAATCGTAAAAGCCGCATGCCCATATTCATAAATCTGTAAAGAAGTGAAAAGAAGACCCAAAATAATCGTCAACGACAAACCTTTAATCAAACCCGAACGATCATCTTCCAGTAATGCATGGTGAGCCCAAGTAACCGTCGTGCCAGATAAAAGCAACACAATCGTGTTCGTAAATGGCAAACCCAAGGGATCAAATGTGTGAATGCCAGTCGGAGGCCATACTCCCCCTACCGCCGCACTAGGAAACAACGACGCGTTGAAAAATGCCCAAAAAAAGGCTACAAAAAACATAACCTCCGAAAAAATAAACAATACCATCCCATAGCGCAGTCCTAACTGCACTATAGGTTTGTGATAACCACCATGCGCCTCAGAAATAACATCGCGCCACCACAAAAGCATCGTTAAAAAAACTAAACTAATTCCAGGGACGATAGTCCAAGAACCCAACTGCGTCAGGGGCGCACCCAATCCCTCTCCAAGCATAGTCGGGTGCAAATAAAGCACAAATCCAAACATCATGACAAATGCCGAAAACGCTCCAAGCGCAGGCCAAGGGCTAGGCGATACTAGGTGGTAGTCGTGCGTAGGCGTGGATGCCATATACATATTCTCATACGATTAATACTTACTAATGGCACTCTACACGAATTGCCAAAAAAATAAAACCTCATCTAACTACCATCGCTATGCGGAAAAAAACTATACGATAGCGTAATCGTATCAAAACTCCCCCATTCCGCATACTCACGCAATGCAGGATCAACAAAAAATACAACCTTCATCATAACCTCCTCGCCAGCCTCTAGTCGCTGCTCCTTAAAGCAAAAGCACTCTATCTTGTGGAAATAAACCCCCGTCTTTTGCGGGCTAACATTAAAGGTCGCAACTCCTAATAAAGCATCTTGCGATAGGTTCTTTGCTATATATGATGTCTCATAAACCTCGCCTAAAAAAACTTCCTTCTCGACAACCGATGGCGCAAAAAACCAGTCCAGACCAGCGCTAACATTCGCATCAAAGCGCACGCGAATCTTCGGCAAGTCATGCAAGGCAGGCGAAGAATCGTCATAACCCTTACCCATACGAGAAGTCGGAGAATCGCTCTGCTGCGGGCGACCGCCAAAGCCCGTCGCTCGACAAAAAAGATCATACAGCGGAACCGATGCAAAACTCAAGCCCACCATCATACAGCATAAAACCGCTAGCACTAGGCCCGTGCGACGATTGTTTCGCCTTAACGAAAATCTATGCATTAATAACTGATAGGTATTTCAAAACAGACAGCAGGTAAAACAGCCCAACGAACGCAAACAAAATAACCAGCAAAACTCTATTCTTACGCCGCTGGTTCGCGCGCATGCTCGCATGCCGTTCAGGTTTATTTCCTCGTTCCATATTAATCATCCCAATCTCATAACTACCACCACAAAGGCGGCAGAACTTGATACAAAAATACATGGTCTACAATACGCAACAAAAACATCAAAACCATATAGGTTATCGAAAAGCCAAATAACGCTCCCGTAGCGCGAGGCGTAGCAGTAGTAGAAAAGTTCATCATCAGCGCGTAAAAAACAAAACGCAACGACAGCACAATAGCAATAACTCCATATAGCCAACTCGCAGCACCAAGCGTCGAAAAAGCAAGCGATAACGGCACAAGCGTCAACGAGTATAGTAAAATATGTCTATTAGTGCTCTTCTCTCCGCATACTACCGGTAGCATCGGAAGATTCGCTCGCTTGTAGTCCTCGCTACGCAAAAGCGCTAACGCCCAAGAGTGCGGCGGAGTCCATAAAAATATAAGAACTACTAGTAATAAAGGTTCAACGATACTCTGCTGCGTTGGCGGACCACTCGCAAGCCAGCCTATCAATGGCGGAAAAGCTCCCGCCATACCACCAATAACAATGTTCTGCACCGTGCGCCGCTTCAAAATCATCGTGTAGAAAACCGCGTAAAAACATATCGTAAAGGCAAGTAGTAAAGCCGCTAGCCAACCTCCCGCCAAACCTAGCAAGCCTACTGCAAATAACGAAAGCAACATTCCAAAAAACAGCGCGTCCATAGGAGAAACCGTTCCGCACGCAACCGGGCGGCTACGAGTCCGCTCCATCAATTTATCAATATCGCGGTCATACCACATGTTCAGTGCTCCAGCACCACCAGCACCAGCCGCTATCGCAAGCAATGAAATCGCCTGTAGCGCAACTCCATTCTCACCATCTCCTATAACCATCCCGCAAAGTGCTGTGAAACTCGTAAGCAGAAGTATACGCGGTTTAGTCAGCGCAACAAAATCCCTTACCTCCGAAAGACGAGACTCTACAACTCGCTCGCTCGCTCTAACGCCGAAAGAACCTCTCGTCATCTACCCGCAACGCAAATAGGTGAAAAACCCCCAACCATATAGCATCAAGTTATTCGTGGAGGGTTAGAAAAACTGTGGTACGGAGGAGGCGAAGAAACAGTCCACTCTAGCGTATCCGCTCCCTTACCCCAATAGTTCGCCGCAACAGCACTTCTACCACGCAACAAAACACACACAACAGTAACTACAAAAAATAAAGTCGATGACAACGACAAATACGAGCCATACGACGCTACCGCATTCCAACCCGCAAAAGCCTCGTTATAGTCAATATAGCGACGCGGCATGCCCGCAAGTCCCAAAAAATGCATAGGGAAAAAAGTTAAATTCACGCCTATAAAAGTCGTCCAAAAATGCACCTTCCCAGCCCACTCCGGAATAACACAACCGCTCATCTTCGAAAACCAGTAGTAAAAGCCAGCAAAAATCGCAAATACCGAACCAAGACTCAAAACATAATGAAAATGCCCAACTACATAATAGGTATCGTGCAACTGCGTATCAACTCCACCATTAGCAAGTACTACACCAGTAACTCCACCAATCGTAAATAATCCTATAAAGCCAAGCGACCACAGCATCGGAACTCGAAAACTAATAGAGCCTCCCCACATAGTCGCAAGCCAGCTAAATATTTTTATCCCCGTCGGAACCGCGATGATTAAAGTCGCAATCGTGAAATACGATTGTGCCGCTAAACTCATACCAACCGTAAACATATGGTGCGCCCAAACAATAGAGCCGAAAAAACCTATCGAAACCATCGCATATACCATCGCAAGATAGCCAAATACAGGCTTGCGCGAAAACGTCGATACTATGTGGCTAATAATACCAAAAGCCGGAAGTATCATTATGTAAACCTCAGGATGTCCAAAAAACCAAAATAAATGCTGAAAAAGCAACGGATCGCCACCTCCCTCCGCTACAAAAAATGAAGTCGCAAAGTTACGATCCGCTAGTAGCATCGTTATCGCTCCTCCAAATACCGGCATAGTCAATAACAATAAAAACGCCGTTATCAATGTAGCCCAGACAAACAACGGCATCTTATGCAAAGCCAAACCCGGCGCACGCATATTCAATATAGTCACGATAAAGTTAATCGCTCCAAGAATAGAAGATACTCCCGCAAGGTGCATCGCAAAAATCGCCAGATCAACCGACGGGTCACTATGACCAAGAAGACCCGACAACGGCGGATACAGAGTCCAGCCCGTTCCCGCTCCGCCAAATAGCATCGAAGAAACCAGTAAACCAAAGGCTGGAACTAGTAGCCAAAAACTTATATTGTTCATGCGCGGGAAAGCCATATCCGGCGCACCTATCAATAGCGGCACAAACCAATTGCCAAAACCGCCGATCAACGCAGGCATAACCGTAAAGAAAACCATAATCAACCCATGCGCCGTGATAAAAACAGCCCACATATGACCATCCGGCTCGCCAGCGTTCAGAAAATATTGAACCTCAGGCTGTTGCAACTCCAAGCGCATAAAAAACGATAAACTGCCGCCAACCAAACCCGCAAAAATCGCAAATACAAGATACATCGTTCCAATGTCCTTGTGGTTCGTCGAAAATAGCCATCTCTTTATGCTATAGCGACTAGGCGTGCCGTGATCATCGCCTGAACGCGATGTATCCTTAGCAACAACGCCCTTATTATCCTTACCCTTAACAGCTACAGAAACCACACTCAAATCTCCTATAATCTCAATGCAAAAGATAAATCATTCCGACGCTCGCTCGAAAAAGCAAAGCGTTTCTTAGCATCGCGAAGCCATAACGCAAACTCGCCCCTCGAAACAACACGGACCTCAACAGGCATATACGCATGCCCATCCCCGCACAACTCAGTACAAAAACCATAATACGTGCCCATCTTATCCGCTTGTAGCCAAATCTCATTTACCTTGCCCGTAACAGCATCCATCTTAACACCTAACCTAGGCACAGACCACGAGTGCAGAACATCCGCCGAGGTGATAAGCAAACGCAACTTTTGATCAACAGGAATAACCAGAGCGTTGTCTGTTTGTAACAACCTCTTCGATTTGTCCCTAAGATCATCCCCACGCACAAGGTTCGAGTCAAAGGTCAAGCCTTCATGGTCTGGATACTCGTAAGACCAATACCACTGGTGACCAGTCGCCTTTATCGTAAACGACGTATCTGATAAATCATCAATCGCATGCATTAATTTAAACGACGGCACAGATATCAGCGCAAGAATTACCACAGGGATAAGAGTCCAGACAATCTCAAGCTTGCTGTTGTGCGTTCGCTTAGAGGGAACCTTGTTCCTCTTCTCCGAAAAACGCCAACAGATAAAAAATCCAAGAGCAAAAACTAAAACGCAAATCGTAAAAGTCAAAGGCAACAATATATCATCGTGAAAGCCGAATATCCTTCGCGCAAGCGGCGAGGCTGGCTCAGAAAAACCCAACTGCCAATTCTTCGCAAAACCCTCAGCAGAGGCTACTCGCGGCAACAAAACACCGATAAAAAAAATACCTTGCAAAAACCTCATCACATAAAGCTTTTGCCTCTCAAACAAATAGTTCATCCACGCATAATATAGGTACAAAAGACTGATTTTCAACAAAAATCCTCGATCATCCATAACAACTACTAACAGCTAAAGTTAACTAGCCCCGAAACACCACCAAGACAAATGCCTTTGCCTCGTCGAAGCACACGCAGGGCATTCCGCTAAGGGCGGTAAAATAACGTTACCGAAGCAACTAGCGTAGTAGTCAAAAAAATAATCAGAGTCAGTAGCAAAAAAAGACGCAAAAACTTCTCTTGTCACTATCTAAAATCCCTTACCTCAAATAAAAAATTAAAATAATAAACTCTTCAAGGACGGCATACTACAAAACCAAAAAATATCACTCGCCGCAAAGAGCCCGTAGGACACTTCGCCAAAGACGGCAAACCTATGCTCGATAAACCGCTCGCATAGTAGGAAAAAAAGGCATCCGTATAAATAGGGTAGATATCTGTATCAATATCACGCGTGATATACCAACCTCCCTCTCTCTCCAAGTCCGCAATAACCCTACTCGTAGACACATTCTCCCTAGCATGATTGAGAAAAGTACTCATAGATATCCATAGTAAACAAATAGCAATCGTCCTAGTAATTAACTTTGTAATTAACTTTTGCGCCAAAGCGTCTCGTTGCAAAGAAAAACCTTCCTTACGAAAACGATACTTGTTCTCACTCGCAAAATAAAAAAGCATAAACAACAGCGGCAACCACCAATTCTGCGGGCTAAGCCGAGATAAAAAACTTACCTCCGTCGAAAGAATAGAGGCAAAAACTCCTAATATTACTAGCCAACCACCTCGATTATGGATAAAAAAAACTAAAGTCAAACACAACAGCATCGAACCGCTAAAAAGTGAGCCAAAACCTCCTCCAAATGAATTCGGATAAACAGAAGAAAACGGCGCAAGCGGCTCCGAATCAGTCCACTTATCACCACTCTTAGAAAAAAGCGAAATCCACCACTTCTCATAGTGCGACATATCATAAAACTTCGAGTCAAAATGACGACTTACAACATTACCAACTCGGCTACCTTCATCATCATATACATACGCCGAATGAAACGGATTGCCTTTCTCAATCGTATTCTTAACATACGGAAAATAGCCAAATACAAAAAATCCCAATATAACACCAACAACACCAACACCTACTAGTCGGAATAAACGCTTACCTAACTCAGCAGTCCTATCCCTCGTCAATCCGTAGCACAAAGCAACAAAACCCAATATACCGCCATACAAAAAACCAGAAAACTTTAGGTTGATCAGCAATACTAACGAAGAAACAATATAAAGCGCATGCAAACGATATGGAATATCATAAAGCTTTCCTCTTTTCTCTTTGCCCAAAAATGCACTATCCGATGCACTATCCCGACCAAAAAATGATAGCAGCAACATAAAAACACTCAATAAAACAGATACTAGCAATCCATCAACTTGGTTCATAAATAAATTCGATATAGCCTGCGGATTACACGCCAGCAATGCAGATAAAACTAAACGCCAACCTCGTGAAACTCCAGATAGCAAGGCAATAAAACGCCAACTGCTAACAAATGCTCCAAAAATAGCAACCCCCGTAAATACAAAACTCGCCTCAAAACTACTAGTCCATAAAATAAACGACGACGACATAAACCAATACGCCGCAGGGTAGTCATAGCCTACTCCCTCCAATGTCCCATAAAACGGATTGCCTCCACTCAGCAAACTAAGCAACGCAGCAGCATGGTAACGGCGACCATCCCAAGAATTATCTATCACATGGCTTGAAAACCACGCCGTAACAGCAAATACCAAAAAAAATAACGATAGAAATAATAAAAGCTTTCTAAAACCATCCCCACGGTGCAAGGCAAATATAACCAACACGAACAACAGCACAGCAAAAGGAAATACCCAGCTACCTAAACCAATCTGCGTAATCAAACCAAATGCCCCAACTCCATATAATATAGGCATAAAAAGCAAAGACGCAGAAAGCAACAAATTGTCCGCAAGGACAACCTCTAGCCTATCAAGTAACCTACTCATATTCTTCTCAGGTTATTAAAATTAAAAAACAGATAACTCACAGCAAGCCTAACATAACAAGGTGAAAAATTAAAACAACGAACTCTTCAAGGATAGCATACGACAAAACCAAAAATATAACTCGCCGCGGAACTCACGCAGGGCTCTTCGCCAAAGACAGCAAATCTATGCTAGTTAAAACGCTCGCATAGTAGGAAAAAAAGGCATCCGTATAAATAGGGTAGATATCTGTGTCAATATCACGCAACAGCGGCAAACACCAATTCTTTAGAATAAAGCAAAAAATCTTTAGGGGCGACAGGCAACCAATCCATAAAATACCAGCTTCCTACGCGAACCGCTAGGACACTTCGACAAATAAGGCAAGGTTACATTCGTCAATCCACTCGCATAGTAGGTATAAAAAGCGCTAGCCTGACCAGGCGAAACCAACGCCATCTCGTAGTCACGCGTCACACGCCAGCCACCTTCTTGAACTAAATCAGAAACTATACTGCTAGCCGATCTAGAAGTGCCAACATGACGTATAAAAGTCCCACATACCGATACTAACAAGCAGCAAACTATCAACCGCGACATTATCTTTAACCAACGAAATGATCGCTTCTCTAAAAAACTAGCGCTACTCGCACAAGAAAGAGAAAAAATTACAAACAATAACGGCAACCACCAGCTTTGCGGGCTAAGCCGAAATGAAAAACCTACCTCCGTAGATATAATAGAGGCAAAAACTCCCCCTATAACCAACCAAAAACCTTCACTAAAGATAAAAAATGATAGCGTAAGGCATAACAACATCGCGCCGCTAAAAAACGATCCATAACCACTGCTAAATGAATACGAATCAAGCGAAGAAAATGGCGCTAGCGGCTCCGCTTCAGTCCACTTAGTAGAACCTCTCTTAGAAAAAAGCGAAACCCACCACTTCTCATAGTTCGACATATCATAAAACTTCGGCTCATAATGCTGACTTACAACATTGCCAACTCGCTCGCCTTCATCATCATATATATACGCCGAGTGAAAAGGTATTTTATGCGCAATCATACTCGTAGCGTAAGGAAAAAACCAAACAAAAAAATTCCCAAAAAAACACCAGCACTCCCAATGCATACATATCGGAACAAGCGCTTGCCTAACTCAACGGTCCTAGTCCTCGTCAATCCGTAGCACAAAGCAACAAAACCCAATATACCTCCATGCGCAAAGCCAGAAAACTTTAAATTCAAAAGCAAAACCAACAAAGCAATAATATAAAACGCATACAGACTGCCAGCTAGCGTATCCTTTAAATCTTTCCTATCCTCAGGCAAAATACCAACTCCTCTAGATATAAAAGATAGCAGCAGCATAAAAACGCTCAAAAGCACAGAAGCAAATAAACCATCGATTTGATGGGAAAATAAATTCGCCACAGACGTCGGATTCAACGCTAATAACGCAGATAAAGTCAGACGCCAGCCTCTAGAAATATTCAATCGAAAGGCAATAAAACGCCAACTGCTAATAAATGCTCCAAAAATAGCAATCGCCGTAAAAACAAAACTAGCCTCAAAACTGTTCGTCCATAAAATAAACGACGACGACATAAGCCAATGCCCCGCAGGATACGTATAGTTGTCCCACTCTAACGGAGAGTGAAATGGGTTAAAGCCATCCAATAAACTCAAAATCGCACCAGCATGATAAACACGCGAATCATAGCCTATGTCAAAAACCATACTTAAGCACAAAGAGAGGAGAGCAAAAATAAAGAAAAACAGCGATAGCGTCGATAAAAGCTTTCTAAAACCTTCTCCACGATGCAAGACAACTATAAGCAACACGAACAACAACACAGCACTAGAAAATACCCAGCGACCTAAACCAATCTGCGTAATCAAACCAAATGCCCCAACTCCATATAATATAGGCATGAAAAGCAAAGCCACAGAAAGCAGCAAATTGTCCGCAAGAAAAACTTCTAATCTAGTAAGTATCTTATTCATATAATCCTGTAATCATTTAGCTGCCTAAGCATAAGCGACAAAAGTCAGTCGCCAAAACCTTTTGCTTGCAAAAGCAAACCTCGATACTAGTCTTAGTATAAACTTTACTGCTATGTTCAAACATGGTTTTTAAATCCATACACATAGGAAACACATGGGAAACACACGGGAGAGGTGCCAGAGCGGTCGAATGGGACGGTCTCGAAAACCGTTGTGCGCGCAAGCGTACCGAGGGTTCGAATCCCTCCCTCTCCGTTCTATAAGCATTCCCATAACTTAGTCTTCTAGACAATCCTTACATTTATCATCTGCAAAACAATACATCCTTCTATCCATAATCGATGAAAAATAAAACGGCTGCGATAGCTGAACATCATATTACTAAAACAGCACTCGCTTGGCAGATGCTCGTGCTAGTTAGACCGCTGGAATGGAGCAAAAACGCATTCGTTTTACTGCCAGCAATATTTTCCGATATACCAAAAATCTTGCAAAATAGCGACCTGAGCATAAACATCATCCTAGCAACTACGCTCTTCTGCACAACAGCCTCCAGCGTATATGTCTTCAACGACATCATCGACTTGCAACAAGATCGAATGCACCCCGTCAAAGCACGAGCACGACCGCTCGCAAATAAAAAACTTTCTATACAAACAGCGTGGGCTACTTTTGCTCTTCTATCCGTAATTAGCTTTTCATTTAGCTGGCTCTTACTACCGAAAGTCGCCATATACTTACAAGGATATTGGCTACTAATGCTATTATATAGCTACAAATTTAAGCATATCCCTATCTTCGACCTGTTCGTCATCGCGATAGGATTCTGCCTGCGCGTATATGCCGGTTGCGCCGCTTTAAATATCGAGCCTTCCTTGTGGATGCTCTCAACTACACTATGCCTATCGCTATTCTTAGCAGCATCTAAAAGACGACAAGAAAGCATTATCCAGCAAGGCATAGGAAATAACTCCCCGACCAGAAAAGTACTGAATTCTTACTCCGTTCCGCTTGTCGAAAGGTACATGACAATCGCCGCAATATGCACACTGATGTTTTATAGTCTGTTCGCAACAGAAGTAAGGGCACAACTAGGCTTAACTATTCCCTTCGTACTCTTCGGATTCTTCCGTTACCTGCTTCTGCTCGACCTAAAACCAAATAAAGATTCACCAACCGAACTTTTGTTTTCCGATAAAACCTTGCTCGTATGCGTCGCAACCTGGGGCGCAGGCACTATAACTTTGCTATGGCTATTATAAAATTTTAACCCGCGTAAGAAAAATTAACGAAAATATACAACATTCCGTCACTCGCGCTATCGAACAAATCGTAGCCGGAAGAGCAATCATCGTCTCCGACGACGAAAGCCGCGAAAACGAAGGCGACCTGATAATGGCCGCAGAATACGCAAACTCAGAGTGGGTCGCTTTCTTCATACGACACACAAGCGGAATACTCACAACAGCTATATCAGAAAAACGCGCTGAAAAACTAAACCTGCCTCCAATGGTCAAAAAAAACGAAGCTCCTCTAGAAACAGCTTTCACCGTCTCCATCGATGTTCGCGAAGGGCTTACTTCAGGTATATCCGCAAAAGAACGCTCCGCAACAATCCGCGCCATCGCAGATATAAAATCACAACCTCAAGATTTCGTACGACCAGGGCATGTCTTCCCGCTAATCGCAAAAAAAGGCGGAGTCCTAGTGCGGCAAGGGCATACCGAAGCCGCTTACGACCTAGCTCGATTGGCAAACTTACAGCCAGTCGGATTGCTCGCAGAAATCGTCAATGACGACGGGACTGTCGCAAAAAATCTCCAACTCGAAACTTTTGCAAAAAAATACAATCTACTAAGGCTCTCCATCGACAAGCTAGTCGAATGGCGCAAAAAAAAAGAAACTTAGCGATATAAACAAATACCTTCACTCAACTAGCAGTCAAACAACGGATAAACGCCGAAGATACACCTCTGAGTATTTCGCCATAAGCATTCTCGTCTAAAGGCAAGCCAACGCCGAGCGGGTCGATCTCGACTATCTTCGTATCTCCTGCCGTTATCTCATCTTCAATAACATTGCGTAGTTTTTGCGCTAAACCTTGCTGCACCAATACGCAACGATAATCTCCTCGTCGTAAATTCCTACGCACATACAATGTATGACGCATGCCATCGCGAGTAGCGTTGTGGTTAACTCCATGTAGGTTCTCTTGCCCACTAATCCCATAACGCGCAGCAAAATATGCAGTAGAATCGTGTAAAACAAGAAACTTGCCTCGCAAACCACTGACTTCTTTCGCAATATCTTCGTCTAAAGCACGCAAATTCGATACCATTCGCTTGCCGTTTTCTCGATACAGTGCCGCGTTCTGAGGATCCATTCTCGTCAAAACTACTCCCAAGTGCATAACTATCGCGCGCGCATTAAGTGGGTCCAGCCATATATGCGGATCAAAACCATTCGCATCGCCATGCGCTGCTTGTCCATCATGCCCATCGTGCCCGTCGTGCCCTTCATGCTCATCTGAATCTTCGGAAGCACCAGCTATGCGAATCCTCGTAATGCCATCCAGCTCCATTAGCCTAACAACACGCCTATCATCTCTATCATCAACACTAGCTGCAAAAGATTCAAATGAGCCTCCTAGCAAAACAACTAGCCGCGCATTATCCAAAAGTCTGACCTGCGAGGGCGGAAGGCTCGCGCCATGCGGTTTGTGCCTCAGCGAGGCTAGTAGCTGCGGGTGCTGCGCTCCATTAGTTAAACCTAGCAACAAAGCGTGAATCGGTGCAATCGTCGATACAATCGATAACTCTTGCGATAACTCTTTCGATAACTCTTGCGACAATCCTTGCCGAGCTTTCTTAGGAGCAGCACCCGCATCTAGCAAAAACCCCAGCTGCAAAAATAAAAAAACTAGCCCCGCAATAAAGCAAATCGTAGGCAGGCGAAGACATTTTAATTGCATTGTTCTTTCATATAAGGGTGTGCAAAGGTATTACAATACCAAGTATTACAAATACCTCGTATTACAATACCAAAAAATAATCAATGCCTTCATACACAAAAAACGCTACAGGCAGTAAGCGCAAACATCACTCAGACATTTTGCTAGAGACAAAAAATCTTTCGGTCGTGCGCAATCGCAAAACACTACTAGAAGATGTATCAATATGCTTGCGACGAAACGAAATAGTCACTCTGCTAGGTCCAAACGGCGCCGGAAAAACTACCCTGCTGCAAGCCCTGCTAGGGCTGTTCCCAAGTAAAGGAGGTAGCGTCTATCGAGCAAAAAATGTGCAAATCGGATATGTTCCACAAAAACTATCGCCAAGCCATCTAATGCCGCTGAGTCTACGGCGATTCGTTACCCTATGTAGCAACGCCGCGCACGAGAGCATCGATAAACGATTAGAATCACTGGGAATCAACGACCTCGCAACGCAACAACTATACAACCTGTCGGGGGGAGAACTGCAAAAGGCAATGCTCGCGCGCGCTACAGCTAAAGAACCAGAATGCCTGATACTAGACGAACCGCTCTCCGGCGTAGACGAAGCAGGGCAAAAAAAAATATACGCCTGGATCGAAAAATACAGCAGGGAAAACTCTTGCGCTATCCTAATGGCTTCTCACGACCTACACCTAGTTATGGGCGCTACCGATCGCGTGATATGTCTCGATAAACGCATACGCTGCGAGGGAAAGCCAAAAGCAGTCATGCAGACTCAAGAATTCAATAAACTCTTCGGAAAAATATTCTCCAATAACCGTTACGCAATATACGCACACGAGCACAACGAGAAAAAAAATGAAAAATAATAAATGCTCTTAGACCTATTCTTCCTAAAAGCACTGCTCGCTGCATTAATGCTCGCTTGCATCGCAGGACCATTAGGATGCATAACCGTATGGAAGGGCATGGCGCGATTCGGCGAAACCTTCGCGCATGTCGCTCTATTCGGCGCAACCATCGCCATAATAGGCGGGTTGTTACCAGGAATCGGCATGATCTTCGTCGCTTTGTTCCTAGCAATACTACTACCTACATTAGCAACTCATACTCGACTACCCATAGATAGCCTGCTTGGCATAATCGCTCCTAGTAGCGTCGCTCTCGCAATAATTCTCGCGCAACAAACAAAACTAGCCATCGACTTCGAAGCTTTGCTCTTCGGCGAACTACTAGCTACTACTACTAGCGATCTAACTCTAATCGCATTAGGAATCGTGCTCATATTCTCCATGTTCTTCTTCTTATGGGCACCAATACTGTTAGATATACTCAGTCGAGACCTAACTCTCAGCGAAGGAATACCAATACAGCTATACGACATCATAGTGACAGCAGCTTTGGGATTCTTCATCGCCATCGGAGTGCGAGTCGCAGGACTGCTGCTAATCAACGCCTTCCTCGTCATACCCGCTTCCTGCTTGGTCATCTTATCTCGGCACACTTCGCTTGCTCGAAGCCCCGAAAGAATGGCTTGCGGAGCAATCATCCTAAACAGCGCATGCGTACTAGTCGGGCTCGCAGTAGCTTTGCTCGCAGATATACCCGCAGGAGCTAGCATCTGCGCAACACTCTTCATTACCTTTTGCGCAATCTCAGCTTTCGCTAGGTAATGTAAAGCACCCAAGGGGACTTAGCCTTACAGACTTTCGCCTAATTTGCCTATTCGTAAGTTTTTAACTAGAGTCTAACCATTCACCACAAAAAAAATCGATACTAGCTCAAGGAATAGGGATGCTAACCTCTAAGGTACAGCAACAAAAAAAAATAACTCAAGAGGGAGTAGCAAAAATCCCCTTCCTCACTCTGCCCACTCAATACCGATAATGACAACAGCGCCATATATCCCTCAGGCTAAAGCTTTGGATAGTATTGGACTTTCTTCTTGTTGCTCAGACCTATTCGAGGTAAGGCTCTCTTCAAGCGAGGAAGATGTCATAAAAGCACAAAAACTACGATACAATGTTTTTTACGAAGAAGGAAACGCTCAGCCAACCGCTCAATCAGCTCTATATAAACGAGAGCTGGACGCATACGATTGGCAAGCCGAACATCTTCTAATTATCGAAAAAACTAGCAAACAATTAGTCGCATGCTATCGAATGATGCGACGATCACAGCTACCATCAGGAATGAAGTTCTACAGCCAGAGCGAATTCGATCTAAATAAAGTACTACAACACCCGCTCGCTACAAACTGCGTCGAACTATCTCGCGCTTGCGTCGCTAAAAAATTTCGCGCATCACTGATACCTAATCTACTTCTAAAAGCACTCGGCATATATACAAGCTATCACAAATTCGGATTACTCTTCGGTTGCGGTTCTCTGCCAGGAACAGACCCCAAAGCGTTAGCCGCGCCACTATCATGGATGTACCATAACTACCTAGCTCCAAAAGATTTGTGCGCTACTCCCCTACCGCACCTATTCCAACGCATGGACCTTATAGAAAAAAAAGACTTGAACTTCAAACAGGCTAATACAGCTATGCCTCCGCTAATAAAAGGATACCTG
>JABAAW010000002.1 GCA_014238535.1 Alphaproteobacteria bacterium | reverse complement strand
TTAAAACGGATCGTTAAACTGTGCGTAACAAGTCATCCAACATTTCTTGAACCGAATTTATAACCCTTGCATTAGCAGCATAAGTTTGTTGCAGTTGATTGATTTTAAGAAATTCTTCATCAATATTAACACCAACAAAGTTGGATAACAAAGTCTGCAAATCATCCCTTGTCCCACTCTGCTGTACTGACCGATCTCCATAAGCAACGGTTATACCACTCAACCTAACAGATATCCCTTGCACTAAACCATAATAGCTCTGGTTTTCTTGCTGCAAAGCTGGTGGTAACGTAGCGGTTACAGGTAACCCCAACGCTGTGATATTCGAGTTAGCAGCTAGTATTGGTGGGATTTGCCGTGTTGTAGAGTTAAGAGCAGATAATATATTATGCGAAGCGTTAGTTGTTTGAACTGCCTCCACTAAATTAATAGTTACTCCTAATTGAACATCGGGTGTGCCAGCAATCAAGTCTGATGAGAAATTTATGGCGAATCTAACTGGATTATTTACCCTAGCAGTATTTGCGGAAAACAAATCTCTACGAGCCAAGTTATCAGTATCGACAAGAGCTATCCCCGTTCTAGTTAGCTGTTCGATACGAGACTTGTGATAAGTATCGTTCAAAGAAGTAGACTGATCTGCTAGTGGAGTACCGCGAGTACTACCACTAATGAATGCTCTTGCCAGATTTTCCAATTGTGTTTCGTATTTTGCTATCAGGGCGACGTCTTCATCGGTGTCAGCTACGCTACTCGCTCCCGCGCGCGCCAAATCAAGTAAAGCGGTTATGCTACCATTCCCAAGCCTATGTCCCTCTTCATCACCGATCACATTAGTATCGATATCTAGCGAGAGGGCTCTCGTACCGCGATCAAAATTTAGCTCGTGCGAAATGCTTTCATAAACTAAACTCTGTCCATTCTGTAAGTATAGATTTTTACGACCTCTTTCGTCTTCGACGATCTGCACAGATATTTTTTCTGCGATCTGCCTTACGACCTCCTCGCGCTGATTTATCAATCCCTCTTGGTTTCCTGTATTGATTGTACGGGCGACCTGCCCATTCAATACCCGCAACCTATCTGTTAACCTATTTAGTTCGACTATCTGCTGTCCTATCTGATTGTCGATACTGTAACGCAATCGTTGTAGGTCTACGGCTGTTGCTTGCACTTGTGAGGCAAAATCTCTACCACTTGCAACAAACTCGTTGTAAGCGCTAGAACTTTCTGGCGATGCTTGCCAATCGCGCAGTGCGCTCTCAAAACGGCTTAAAGCTAGGTCGAGAATGGGAGCCTCGACATCACCACTCGCAGATGTTACGCCGCCTAGCCCGGCACTAATTTTTATCTCTTCGGAATAGCGCTGTAACGTAGCCCTGTATGCGGCTTCAGAAATTTGTGTTGCATAACGCCGTTCTAATCCTTCAGCGGTAACACGCCGCACACGAGAGATTCGCACTGAATTTAGATCGGTTGTTGAGAAATCTACCTCGTGCCGATGGTAGTTAGGGTTTTCTGCATTGTTTACATTCTGCGATCCTAGTCGTACGGCCTCGCTTAAAGCCAAACTGCTGAGAGCTGCCCCTCGTAATGTAGCGAAGAGAGTCATGTATATATCCTCAACATTTTCTACTTTAAAATATGTAAGCGTTATACTTCTTGTTCGTTCCGAAAGGAAACGGTTTCGCTCTCGCTCATCCGTGCGTGTGGAGTATATAATTGCGGAGATTTCGGGGCATCTTCCAACACAGCTTCTGACAATGCAGATAGCAGAGATTCAGAAGCGCCTAACGCAGCAGACAAGCGTAATCCATTCATGCGTAACGCTAATTCAAAATCACGATAGACATGGCGTAACCGCACTCTAACTCGTTTGTCCATATTTGTAACAAATGATGTTAAATCACCTAAACGAGATAGATATAGGTCGTGTTGGTTTAATAGCGTTTCTTTTTCTAGTGCGATTGTTCGCAATTTATTTAAAGGAGCTCTAGATATTATTAATTTAGTTTCTTCTTCAAGAATTTTTGTTGCCATATACAAAATTTTTACTAGAGGAGCAAGTTTACCAAAAGATTTTTCTATATCTTTATTATTAAAATTTTTATTTTCGATTTTTTTATTAACAATATTATTTACCTCTTTACTTGATATAGAGGAAGTTTTCTTGATTACTTTTTTTATGTTATCTGTAAATTTCATTTTTAGCTATCCTTGTTTAATTTATTTAATTGAAATTTTATTGTCGAGCGTTTGCTTGCTGCGAAACAGAACCACGCGCTTCTTGTATTGTTAGCAGTTGTTCGTAGATAAGATTAGCGATACCTAACCCTCCATTTTTAGATAGAATGCCTGCATAGTGCTCGTTAAGCATGGAACTCCATACTTTTTCAGCGTGGCTACCGCCGCCAAAGCTATTTTCGCTTGGTTCAGGAATTACATCTTCTAAAACTGTGCGCAAGAAAAATGATTCGAATTGTTGCGCGACCTCCAGTATTTCCTTACGCCCTCCTGCCTTAGATATACCTTGCGTTATACTCGGTGGAACAACGGTGGTATATAGAAGTTGTGCGATATCAGGTTTGTTTGAAATGTCCATAATTCAAAGAGGCTATAGGATTACGAGTTCTGCTTTTAGCGCGCCTGCTGCTTTTATTGCCTGCAATATCTCAATCAGGTCTCTAGGGCTTGTGCCAAGCCTGTTTAGTCCCTCAACGAGACGCCGCAGGGGAACGCTACGAGGTAACAATGCGACTGTTCCGCCATCAGCGTCTTCCTGAATAACAATATCTGTAGCCGCTCCTCCGAATGGAGTTGCATCAGGTCCAGCACTTACGCGAACAGTCAAATTTCCATGAGCTATTGCGACTTCTTCGATTGCGACATCTTCGCCCATTACGATCACGCCTGAGTGCTCGTCTATCACCACTTTTGCTGGCTGATCTGTTGCAACTCGTAGTTGTTCTATATCTGCTATCAAAGATACCGCACCGCCTCTTTCCTGAGAAAGTATAAATAGGTCTATTGTACCTGGGTCGATTGCTCGAGCGATTTCGTCCCCGACAAATCCGTTTATCGCACCTGCGATTCGACTAGCGGTTGTGAAATCAGGAGTTCGCAACGCGAGTTTCAGATTCTGCCTAGCATTCAGATCAAAGTCGACCTCACGCTCGACTATCGCGCCATCGGCGATTCGCCCGCTAGTGGAGACTCCTCTTTGCCCGCGCCCTTGTCTTAATGCATCTTGTCTACTTATCGCCCCAATACCTACGCTACCTTGCGCTACTGCGTACACTTCACCATCGGCACCGACAAGCGGTGTTACTAGAAGAGTTCCTCCCTGCAAACTAGTTGCATCGCCAAGAGCTGACACAGTTACATCAAGCCTGGAACCTTGGCGGGCAAATGGTGACAAAGTAGCGGTTGTCATCACCGCAGCTACGTTTTCTGTGCGTAAGTTATTATCGCGAGCGTTTACTCCTAAACGCTCCAGCATTCCTAACAGACTTTCGCGGGTAAAAACCGAATCCTGCAGCGTGTCGCCAGTTCCATCCAAACCAACGACTATTCCATATCCTACGAGCATATTGTCTCGAACGCCTTCGAAGTCTGCGATATCCTTTATTCGGGATACTGCAAATGCCTTCTGCAACAAAATAACGCAGACAAGGGTTATCAACGCTAAACGAAATAGCCAACCTAGAAAGAAGCGAATAAGAAAGAACATATCTCTGCTTGGTACCTAACTTTGGCGAGCGAGTTTTTGCTCGTACTTTATCTAATGGTATGCAAGAGTTATGCCAGACTGCTTGAAAAGAAATAAATACGAGTTAATACTTTTCATAACCCTGATGGGGTACTTTATAAAAATTAAGATATAAAGTATATTATCTACATGCTCGTCAACTTATTGGAAAATGAAAGTGCTTTAGAGGTTCTTGAGCGCGCCGTGGTGTTGCGAAATCAAGGTCGACCGATAATCAACCTCGGGGTAGGGCAGCCGGACACTCACACTCCGCCACATATTTGCGCGGCGGCGATTCGCGCAATAGAAGAAGGCAAGCATGGCTACACTCCCCCACTTGGCCTTCCTGAGCTACGCGAGTTGGTTGCGAACTATGCTAACGAGCGATTTGGCGCTGATGTTAAAACGCAACAAGTAATAGTTACACCTGGAGCGAAACCTGCTATTGCGTGGGGAATATTGATATGCGGTGGGGATGGCACCGAAATTATTTATCCGGACCCTGGCTTCCCCATTTATGCCTCAATGGCGCGAGCGAGCGGAGCTAGAGCTGTTCCGCTATCCTTGAGTGCGAAAAACGAATTCTCGATGACAGCAGAAGAACTGTTACCTCTATTGACCAAGAGCACTAGATTGCTAATTGTAAACTCGCCACACAATCCAACAGGTTCGATTATGAAGGCAAGCCACTGGCAAGGAATAGCCGAGTTGCTAAAAAATTATCCGAAGGTAACAGTGTTATCGGATGAAATCTACAGCGACTTTATTTTTGACGATAAGATAAGGCACTCCTCTATACTATCTGTTCCCTCCCTACAAAATCGAGCTATTCTTGTACAGGGATGGTCGAAGAGTTTTGCCATGACTGGCTGGAGATTAGGATGGTCGTTGTGGCCGCAACACCTAGTTAGCCAGGTTTTCTCTCTTGCGGTAAACGTCTACTCTTGCCCTTCGTCTATAGTGCAGTATGCAGGAATTGCCGCATTGACTGGTTCACGCGAGCCCATCGATGTTATGCGTAAAAATTTTGCTAGACGCGCTAAACTTATCAGCGACGCATTTAATGCTATCGAAGGTGTCTCTTGCATAGAGCCTCGCGGTGCGTTTTATGTATATCCAGACCTATCTGGTAGAGGCTTGTTAGGAGAAGAAGTGCAAAATCGCTGGCTCTCTGAAATTGACGTTGCTGTGGTTGCTGGCATCGGCTTTGGCGCGACAGGTAAGCACAGCATTCGCCTTTCTTGCGCTGCGTCGGACAAAGAGATCAGCGAGGCGTTGCGGCGAATAAACGAATGGTTTCAAAAGAATCCATAGACGATCTTACTGCTGAAGAGAGAACAGTGCTTATCGCTTGTTTAGCATGGCAATGCGAGGCGGGACATGACTCTTGGAGCAATTATTCGATCAGCAAACAGCCCCACACCGATACTGTTAAGGGCTGGGCGGATGCAGATGTTTCGACACACGCACTGCTACGAAAACTATCTCGAACACCTGATGCTAGTCTTTCTAGCAATCGTGAATTAGCGCAACGCGAGCAAAAGACAAATATAATTCCTAATGTCAAATCTAGCGTTAGCGCTAGTACTAGCAACAATGGCCAATTAATTAACATACCAATACCCGACATTGAGCAAGGAGTCGTAGCCACACAAATATCCTCCTCTACTAATCGGCTATCCACTGATTGTAACGCCCGCCCGCCCCTCGCGCCTATAGACGCGCTGACGCAAGCAGAACACTTAGCGCTCGCTTGCGATGATTTACAACAACTAGAACAAACTGCCCTATCGTGCAACCTCTGCTCTTTGCATCTTGGTGCCCGCAACGGCGTTTTTGCAGATGGCAACCCCAAAGCAAGCTTGATGATAGTGGGCGAAGCTCCTGGCAAAGAAGAGGACGAGCAAGGTAAGCCATTTGTCGGAGCAAGTGGTCAGCTTTTGATGCGCATGCTATCTCATATTGGCATTACAGATCGCCTACAGTATTACATCACGAACCTTGTTTATTGGCGTCCGCCTGGAAATCGCCCCCCAACTTCAGATGAGCTCCTAGTATGCCACCCATTCTTCAAACGGCAGATAGCACTAGTACAACCACGACTGTTGTTATTACTAGGTAATGTTGCGGCGCGAACAATTCTACGCGAAAAGAATGGAATAACACGCTTACGCGGCAAATTTCTAGAATACAACATTGAACCAGCCTATATGAAGACAAAGAGCGCGAATGATACTAAACAAGGCAAAGATAGCACTCCATTTTGCCAACCAATACGAACTTTGGCCACCTTTCATCCTTCGTATCTTCTCCGCACTCCCATTAAAAAATCAGCGACTTGGCACGACCTGCTGATGTTGCGTCATGCACTGCAAGATAGTATAATGGCAAAAATATGAGCGGAGGCTGCTAGCTGCTGTCCGTTCGGGTTTCACTCTGTTGCATTTAGGGGCATAACAAAGTGCGTTACAAATCGACTAGAGGCGGGGATAAAAAGAGCTTTGACGAAATCATCTACGCCGGGCTAGCACCTGATGGAGGTTTGTATGAACCTTTAAGTTGGCCGAGTCGCAGTTCTTTGCGTAAATTGCTTGCACGCGATGCGCCATTTGCAGCCGTGGTAGGTGAAGTCTTGCGCTTATTTGCTGCGCCTTCTTTCAAAGACATAGATTTTAATGATATATCGCATCAAGCTTTGCGCGGCTTTAATAGCAGTGCAGTAATTCCTCTACACGAGGTTGAGAAGAACCTCTGGCTATTGGAGCTGTTTCACGGTCCAACTCTATCTTTTAAGGACATACCGCTACAAGTATACGCTAGGTTGTTAGAGCGCGTAGCCAAAAGGGGAAAGCGCTTACTAATAATGATCGGTGCCACTTCAGGCGATACTGGCTCTGCTGCTATAGAGGCATTGCAGCATGTTCGTGGCTTGCGCTTATTTATGTTGCATCCGCGCGGCAGGATATCGGACTTACAACGCAAGCAGATGACCTGTAATAAAGCCCCTCATATTTGCAATATAGCTGTGGATGGTAGTTACGATGACTGCCTACGCCTAGCGAAGGCAATGTTCTCATCGGCTAATATACAAGCACGAGGCGCGTTGGGTGCGGTCAACTCATTTAACTGGGTACGCATTGCAGTGCAATCTGCGGTCTATCTTTATGCTGCAAACCGACTTCCTAGAAAAACGAAAGGAGTACGTTTTGCTTTAGCTAGCGGTAACTTTGGCAATGCCTATGCTGGCTATGTTGCAAAAAAGCTTGGGGCACCAATTGAGAGCATCACGTTAGCAGTTAGCAGAAACGATTTCTTATATAAGTTTTTCACAAGAGGTAGCAGCAAAACAGACGATGTAATACCCAGTTTAACGCCTAGCATCGACATCATGACGCCGAATAACTTGGAACGTTTGTTGTTCAGAATACTTGGCGGTAGCACGAGACGCTGGCGCAAATTGCAAAAAAGGATCGCTGAAAGTGGATTGACCACTCTGTCGAAATTTTCTATGCGTAAGCAAGCTTTTAAGCTTTTTCATAGTTCGCGTTTTGACGATGAACAAATTCTTGATGCCATTGGGCAATCGTATCGTAGCGTTGGAGTTCCTTTAGACCCGCACTCTGCAATAGCCCTTGCTGCTGCGAAACAGGTAAGAGACCTCGATTCAGAAAGTAAAAGTAACAAAGATATTGCGATGATTACTTTTGCCACGGCATCGGCTGCCAAGTTCCCTGATACTATCGAAAGAGCTATTGGAGCCAGACCTCATATCCCTTCTATGCTTGCCGAGATGAACGAGCAACAAGAAACATACGAGAGTATCCCTGCTGATGAAGTGAAGTTGGAACAACTTATTATTGCACGATTGCGCACGCCTATAGATTCGGATGAAGGGCTTGGCGCAGAACAAGATGAGCTAGCACGAGAGGGGCACGATGATACGGCTAAAGAGGATAATCTTATGCCTATTGCTACACCTTCGGCATCTATAGATGACGCTCAAGATGTAGGCTTAGCATTAGTAGAAGAAAAAGAGGAAGTTGCTACCGCTAATGATGGTAAAGTAGTAGAGGAAACGACAAAAGAAGCAAAAGACGAAGGTAAGAGTATAGAAAGTGCTACAGTTGATCTCCCACCAGTACCAGACCATACCCCTCTGAGCCACGCTTCTTCGCTATCAGCCGTCCCCGTCGATGATGGTGAACTTGCAAGTAAAATAGCGAAACTGAAAGAACAAACGGCACGCCTTGATGAAATTCTCGATTCATCTCCAACGTCTATGCTTACTAGTTCTGGCATGGCTACAACATTGCCCTCAGAACCTCCACTGCCTGTAGCCGAAGTTAGCGATTGGCAAAGATCGACATTATCAGGCGAAAAGAGCACTCCTCCCAATCAGCCATCGATGGAGGCCTCTGAATCCTCGTACAAGCTGGAAGATTGGGTTCAAAATAAAGAAGAGGGTGGTCAGGAGAAAAAATCTGCAGAAGCGCAAACTGCCCCCTCTTTTATTAGCAATGCTGACGAGAGTGATGCTGAACACAAGATAGAAAATACAGCATCAGAGTTACAAATCGATAATAGAGATTTGACAGAGTCACACCCACAAGCAAGGCTGGACAGCAACGAAATAGAAAATTTAGCACAAGCGGCTGAAGAAGGGCAGGCATCATTAGAAGAAAAAATTGCGAAGATGAAAGAACAAAGTACTTTGCTAGATGCTACGACGGAGCAAACTAGACAAACGCTAGACCGAGAGGGAATGCACGCAGGCGCGGAGGCATTTTCAAACTACGAACAGACTACAAGCGCAAACGGTGTCGCATCGGCACACAAACCAATGACGCAAGAAGCGACAATACAAGCAGGTGGCGAAAATGAAAAGAAGGAACAAGAAGAGCAAGCAGTATCTGGCATCTCAGGTGCTTCGCCTTTCTTCGCGAGTTCCCCCTCCCCTATCCCTGTTAGGGATACTGCGTTAAGCGATAAGGTTCCTGATAACCTAATATCCAAAGAAGAAGCGAACGAAGACAAAACCTAACCTCAGCTCTATATACTGCGATTATCCTATCATGCGGCGAGCCAATTGTCGCTGATATTGTATGTAACCTCTAATGGAATAGGCAAATATTGTTGTGGTTCGCTAGCTTTGCTCATTATTTGTTGCGCTAGACATGCGGTGTTTTCGGCAATGGATAACGGAGCCTCTATAACAATTTCGTCATGCACTTGTAATAGCATGTATACTCTTGCGTATTCACCTTCTTCGGGTACATTGTCGTGCGTTTTTGCAGTAAACGCACGATGTAGGCGCAACATAGACTGTTTTACGATATCGGCAGCACTACCCTGCACTGGCGCGTTGATCGCCTGTCGTTCGGCGTGAGCTCGCACATGGTGATTGTGATCATTGATAGCTGGCAAGTATATTTTTCTGCCAAACAAAGTTTCTACATAATGATTATCACGGCAAAAATTGATAGTCTTCTCACGGTAGCGGCGCAGCTGAGGGTATCGCGCGAAATAAAGACTGATCATATCTTGGGCGTCATTTTCGTTAATGCCGAGCCTACGCGCCAAACTAAATTTCGAGATTCCATATAGCAAGCTAAAATTGACGGTTTTTGCATAACGCCTCTGTTCTTTTGAGACTTTGTTTATTTGTACGGAAAACATTTCTGCGGCGGTTGCGCTATGTATGTCTAGCCCTTGCGCGAAGCTATCGAGCATAGGCTCAACAGAGGCGATGGCGGCGATCAGACGTAGTTCTATTTGAGAATAATCGAGTGAGATCAGACGATAGCCTTCGGTAGCAATGAATGCACGGCGAATTTGCCTTCCCTCCTGATCTCGTATCGGTATATTTTGCAGGTTTGGATCCGAAGATGCTAGCCGCCCTGTTTGCGCTCCACTCAGCGAGAACGAAGTGTGTACGCGCTGCGTCTGCGGATGTACTTGTAGTGGTAATGCTTCCGCATAAGTTGATCGCAGTTTAGACAATCGTCTCCAATCCAATACTCGCGTGGCGATAATATGCCCCTCTTCAGCTAGCTTATCTAACACAGTGCTTTTTGTTGAGAATTGCCCGCTTGCGGTTTTTTTAGCCCCACTTAACTGCATGCGCGAGAATAGGATTTCCCCCAATTGCTTTGGGGATGCTATGGCGAACTCTTCGCCCGCCAATTTATGAATTTCTTTCGCCAAGAGATTTATTTGCTGTAAAAAATTTTCGCTGAGTTTTTTCAATGCTTGACTATCTATGCGTACCCCTTGTCGCTCCATATCGATGATAACTGGAATTAAAGGTCTTTCCAGAGTTTCGTAAATTCCTTTGGCACACTCCGTTATAAGCCTATCTGCAAACAGCTTTTGCAATCGCAGGGTTACCGATGCAACATCAGTAAGATAAGAGCCAGCTAGATCGATAGCAGCTCGCTCGAAGTTCAATGTCTTGTTCCCTGTTCCCACGACCCCACTGTACTCGATAACCTTATGTTGCAAGTGTCGTAAGGCTAACGCTGGCAGAGCATGCGCGTTGCTTCCATACTTCCCACCATCCAAAGTAGCAGATAGTAAGATGATATCGTCGTAAGATAGAAATCCGATGGAATGTTTTTGCAAGATCGCGATAACCTGCTTTAGGTTATAGCCAACCTTCAGCGTTGAGCGATCTTCAAACAACTGCTTTAGATGTAGGAAGACCTTCGAACGAGGTATTTGTGATGGTAAAGGAGAACCGTCTTCTGTTTTATGCGCGAGTGGAATATAAACGGCTGGCAGTTCGTCTATAGACAATGCGATAGCGACTATCTCGGCGTTGATAATGCTTGCGGATGTAGCTTCGATTGCGAGTGAGCATAAGCCATGCTTGCGAGCCTTGAGGCAAAAGTCTGCCAACCTCTCTTCGTCGGTTATGACGCTATATTTGTGCTTAGGCTGATTAGTTGCGACGATTTCATCCTCAGCTTCGAATACGATAACCCTTTTGCTAATGCTACCCCTATTTTTATAAGAAGCCGTAGCGTGAGTGTTAGCTCTGCTTTCATTATTTTTTTCATCCTTCTGGATAAATAGCTCGCTTAACCGACGATTCGAGCTATCATCACTACGCGCCTCGAGTTCTTGCAACAACGATAGGAAGTTTTGCTCGTGCAAGAATTTGCTCAACCGCTTCCGCTCGGGCTGCGGTTTAGTTAAACTATCTATTGCGATTGTACAAGGAGCATTTTCAGCGAGTGTGACTAACCTCATGCTCATACGGGCTTTTTCTACATTGTTTTGTAATGTTTGGCGTCTTTTCATTTGCGTTATTTTTTCAGTGGAGGCGAGCAAAGTTTCCAAATCCCCGAAGCGCGTTATCAATTCTGCTGCGATCTTGATTCCTATACCTGGCACTCCGGGAATGTTATCGCTTGCATCTCCTGCGAGAGCCATGACGTCTTTAATTTTATCTGGCGTGACACCGAATCGTTCCAGCACGGTTTCTTTATTGATCACTCGGTTTTTCACGGGATCGCGTAACCAAATTTTATTTGTTATCAACTGCATCAGGTCCTTGTCGGAGGAATATATTTCGGTTCTCCAACCTTTAATTCGTGCCTCCCGTGTATAGCTAGCGATCAAGTCGTCGGCTTCGAAACCGACATGCTCGATGATGGGCAATGAGAATGCCTGCGCAGCCTCGCGCACAATCGCGAATTGTGCTATTAACTCTGAAGGTGTTTCTCGACGGTTAGCCTTATATTCGTTGAAAATTTTTGAGCGAAAGCTTTTTCCTTTAGCGTCGAAGACGACCAAGCATCGAGCTATGTTTTTCTCGCGCAACAATGATGCGAGCATCCGCGTAAATCCATAAACGGCATTTACTGGTGTGCCATCCTTGCGGTGCATCGAGGGTAGCGCGTAGAATGCGCGGAAGACGTACCCATATCCGTCGATCAAAGTGAGATCTGCGTTGCTGTACGATTTATCGCTATTCATCTGTATGCTTGCATCTTTACTGCAAGGTAATGATTTCGTCTATTTGTCCAGATTGTAAATAATCGTAAGAGCTTTGTATTAGCGACCCTATAGGACGTACTCGCGGTCCTGTGGGCTCCATTAGTACGTATGTTATTCCTTCGTGTGTGTATATGGTATCACTTTTTTTTGCAGGTATAGCTACTCCTAGGAAAGCATGTTTTGGCACTATGAATATGGCTACTTCCAGATTTGGGGTTAGAGTTTGTAATACCGCCATCATCGCAGTTGACTTTGAATCGCAATCTCCGCGGTTAGCGGCGAGCATTTCTAATGGTGGTGAAAATCCTCGGAAGCCTCGTACCTTCCCCTGCGTCAGATCATTGTATGGAATGTTTTGAAAGAAATGTAGCACTTTAGCTACTGTTTTTCGCTGATTTTGCTCCTGACCTTTGAATGCTCTAGCGACTGGCTTGAGGCCATTGATCGATTGGTTAACGACGCGCGCGTAATCGATCAGTACTAGTTCTTTATTTTTTTTTGCGGACAATAGGTAGTGCGCAGCATAGAATTCGACTCGACGCGCCTTCATATCTGCTATCACATCCTTGCGGGCATCTGCTAATTTAGCTACGGTAGTGTCGATAATTTTTTTTGCCCGTAGTTTTGTTCCTTCGACGAAAGCATTGACCTCTTGCGCTTGCTTATTGCGCTGTTCTAGCCTGCTACGCAACCGCGCATTGGTTTTTCTTATTTCTTGCCTTGCCCGCGCACTAGTTCCAGTATCGTATGCGCGGTTTTCGTTTTTCAATGGGAATCGTATACTGTCGCCTTCTAGCGATATTGAAAAGCTGAGCCCATCTGGTAATCGGCGGTTAGCTTGCGCGACGATTGCTCGCATATCGGCGAGAAATTTAGAGATGAATGCTTCGTTATTGCGTACGAACTGCATGCCTGGTACTACGGAAGAGACTTGTATATCGAGCAACTGTTCTCCTGTTAGTTCCAATGACAACGAAATTTCACCTGGCGCTTTCAACTTCATTGTGACTACCTGCGTGCCTAAGTTGCTGTTGAAGGTAGCGATTGAGTTTGATATGCCCTGGATAGCTATATCGAAAGCGTGTTGAAATGTTGCTAGGTATTTATCGGCGGTTTCCTTGCCCTCTATAAATATAAAATCGCTTGCTGCTCTATTGAGAGCAGCATCGTCTAACAATAGAGATTGTGCTTTGTCTATCTCTAGCTGCGATAGAGAGAAACCCAACTCTTCGGTATTTTTCGCATCATCTTGGTATAGATATGAGAAGAAAATTTTTCCTGATTTTTCTTTTTTATCGAATAGCAGCTGTTTAGCGTCTATTGCTGCTACGGGCAGTAGGATTAGCGTCAATAGCGAAAACAAGAAGTAAAGAATTAATAAACCACTTCGCATATAAACAATCCTTTTCAGAAACATATTCCCTAATCTAACTCTATAACAAAATCTATCGCCTAGACAAAAAAAGAGCAATAGCATAGATATTATTTTAAACGGATGTATTGCACGAATATATCAGCAAAGGTGTTATCTGATCAGTTGGCACTAATAGTTTAAGCACTAGATGGAAAAGGATAAGGTATTTTTATGTCCCCTTACGAGTTGAAGACTGGAGTTCGCCGCTCTTCGTATTTTTTACCGACTCTACGAGAGACGCCTGCTGATGCGACTTTGGTCTCGCATCGCTTAATGCTCCGAGGTGGCTTGATTCGACAAGCTAGTGCTGGTTTGTATAACTGGCTACCATTAGGTTTTCGTGTTTTGAAGAAGATTGAAAGAATAGTAAGGCAAGAACAGGACCGCATTGGTGCTCACGAATGCCTTATGCCTACGATTCAATCTGCGGATTTATGGCGACAGTCAGGGCGTTACGAAGATTACGGTAAAGAGATGCTTCGAATAACGGACAGGCACGATAGAGCTCTTCTATACGGTCCGACTAACGAAGAAGCGATAACGAGTATATTTGCAGAGACGATCAAGACTTACAAAGAGCTTCCGCAGTTACTTTACCACATTCAATGGAAGTTTCGTGACGAAGTTCGTCCTCGCTTCGGGGTTATGCGTGCACGGGAGTTTTATATGAAGGACGCTTACTCTTTCGATTGTGACAAGCAGGGAGGTATAGATTCTTACAATTCGATGTTTATTTCTTATTTGCGAACCTTCCAGCGACTAGGTGTGCAAGCGATACCTATGCGTGCAGACACTGGCCCTATTGGTGGTGAGAGTAGCCACGAGTTTGTCATCATAGCAGAGACTGGCGAGAGTACTATCTACCTCGATAGCTCGTTGCTAGATATGCGCTGGGCACTTGCAGCACAAGATGACCGCAAGAAGTATAGAGAAATGGTATCTCGAGCGACCTCTCTGTATGCGGCGACCAGCGATGAGCACACACCGTTACAATTCGATAAGCAAGTGCCTCGATCTCGACAAATCAAGACGCACGGTATTGAGGTTGGGCATGTTTTTTTCTTTGGCGATAAGTACTCAAAACCGCTTGATGCGAAGATTAAAGCTGCATCTGGTGAGGAGGTTTTTGTGCAAATGGGTTCGTATGGTATAGGCATATCGCGCCTAGTCGCGGCGATCATTGAATCCTCGCACGATGATAGAGGCATTGTTTGGCCGAAGTCGGTTGCTCCTTTTAAGGTTGGCTTGATATGCCTCGATACTGGCAAATACAAAGTTAGCGAAGAGCTGTATGCTTTGCTATGCAATAATGGTTTTGAGACTCTATACGATGATCGTTTTGATGTACGAGCAGGCGTTAAATTTGCGGAAATGGATTTGCTAGGGCTACCGATACAACTGATAGTTGGTGGTAAGAGTGCTACGAGTGGTAGTATTGAGTTTAAGGAACGCAAGAGCGACGAGCGGCACTTCGTGCCATTGGAGCAAGTTATACCATTTATTAGAAAGCAGAGCACAGCGGACAGTGTTACCATCTTCGACTGAGTTTTTTATAGCGATGCGCTACCTGCGTGCGCCGCGCGAGGATGGGGTAATTACTCTAACGAGCGTTTTTGCGCTAGTAGGTATAGCGCTAGGTGTTGCGACCCTTATCGTTGTTACCTCTGTTATGAATGGCTTTCGCGAGGAGCTTTTTAACCGCATGCTTGGTTTTACGGCTGATGCGACGATTTCGACCCCTGGTGGTAAGATTGTAATGCCTGAGGAGCTGATATCGATTGCAGAATCTGATTCTACGGTAAGACTAGCAGCACCACTAATCGAAGGTCAGGCGCTTTTGAGCGCGCGTGGGATTTCGAGTGGGGTATTGATACGTGGCATCACGGCTAAAAGTATTCGCTACAAACCGAAGCTGTATCACTCACTCACAGAGCAGCAGCGAGCTGAATTTGCGCACGGAGATAGTGTTTTGCTCGGCGAGCAATTGGCACAGCGTTTTGCCTTAGACGTTGGAGATAGCGTCTCCTTGTTGGTACCGCAAGGGGTTTCGACCGCTTTCGGCAGTCTACCTAACGAGACTACGCTAATCATTAGCGGTATATTTAAGACAGAAATTTATGAATACGATAGTAGTTTTGTGCTATTGCCTATCGCACGTGCGCAAAACCTATTGGGCTATGGTAATGGCGTTGATGCAATCGAGATACGCTTGCAAAATCCACAACAAGCCTCTGACCTGAAATTACGTCTGCAAGAGCAGCTACCCACCCGAAGCCTTATTACCACTTGGCAAGAAAAACACTCTAGCTTGCACGAGGCGCTTATAGTTGAGCGCAATGTCATGTTTTTGATACTTACCATGATTGTGCTAATCGCGGCGTTTAACATAATATCGGGGCAAGTTATGCTTGTTCACGACAAGCGCCAAGGCATTGCGGTGTTACGCTCGCTAGGCATGAAACCGAACGGCATTTTACGAATTTTTCTAGTAATCGGGTGTGTGATCGGCATTAGCGGTACGCTTATCGGTTCTGGCGCGGGATTAGCTTTTGCTAGCCGAATCGGTTCGATAGAAAGATTTATTGAGAAGATTTTCGGCGTAAGGCTTTTCCCATTCGAAGTCTATTCGCTACCGTCATTGCCATCACGCATAGAGCCTATACAAGTTGCGAGTATAATTGCCTTAGCTCTACTAATCAGTTTTTTTGCAGCGCTCTACCCCGCGCGGCGCGCGGCGCGTCTCGCTCCTATAGAAATTCTTCGTAATGCCTAACCTACAGAGCGCAACCGTTCGCGAGAAAGAAGACGCTCTTGTTTTGCGCAACATCACACAAGAGTTCCCTAGCGGCAATTCCACATTACGTCTATTGAGCGAATCTAGCCTTACATTGCAGCACGGCGAGCGGGTCGTCTTGAGCGCGCCATCTGGTAGCGGTAAATCGACGCTGCTACATATAGCAGCACTACTTGCGCGCCCATCGAGCGGTAGCGTTACCGTAGCAGGTGAGACGCTATCTCCTTCACAAAATGACTTTGAAGTGCGAGCTAGTATATTGCGCGCACGAAATATTGGCTTCGTATATCAATCCCACCACCTACTTAATGAGTTTTCTGCGTTAGAAAATGTAATGCTTGCACAGCGCATAGCGCAAAGAGACAAGTATGAGTCGCACAAACGCGCAGTTGAACTACTATACCGAGTTTCGCTACGCAATAGGATGCACCATCGTCCACAACAACTATCAGGTGGCGAGCGTCAGCGCGTTGCGATCGCCCGCGCGCTAGCGAACGACCCGGCGATACTTCTAGCCGACGAGCCGACTGGCAACCTAGACGCAAAGTTGAGGGTGACTGTATTTGAGATGATGATGGAGGTTGCTGATAGGAGGGCGGTATTAGTAGCCACACACGATCCACTGCTTGCGAAGAGTATTAAACGGCGGGTTTCGATACATGGCAAAAAACTACTACCTGCGTAATTTAGATAATTTACTTATTACTATAATTAATAAATAATTTATTAAGATTTCACTTTGCAAATGAGAGACCAGCTCCCCCCGCATATTATTTTATTATTGGGGGGAGCTGGCCAACTGTCGCACGCGGGTAAAGGGCAAGAGAAGGAAACCTCGCGAGCGAACCCTATTACGAAACGTTTTATAACAAACGCCTCGTTGTATATTTTATTTATAAAGCTCCGGATACCTACCTAGCGAAGATAAGCGTTTGACCAAATCTTCAATAGTTGGGTGCGCCGTACTATCTTTAGGTTCTTTGGCAAAGCCTTCCAAATCTTCCAGCGCGTTTTCAAAATCCGTACTTGTTATATTTTCTTGCCTCGCTAATACTACCCCTTCAGCCATAATCCTATACCTCAATGTTATTTATGCTTTTTGCATGGCTAGACTATTAAAAAATGTTTGCAACATATTTTAATGGAAGTCCCCCTTCAACCTATTCGCATGTAATATCGCAATCTTTATGCCAACATATTATTTCTTATATTTAATTATTATTTTTCTCCCAATGGCAATTTTTCTATCGCCAATCTCTCCATAGAGAATTTTTTGCCGCCGCTAGCCTGTGCGTCGGCAGGGTCGTGTGTTACTAGTATAGTTGGCACTCGCTGTTCTATTACTTTACGAAAAACGAATTTTCTAAAGTTTTTCCGCAAAGGAATATCGAGTCGCGAGAAAGGTTCGTCGAGCAACAAAACACGTGGTTGAGCCAACAAGCATCGCATAACGGAGACACGCGCTTTCTGCCCGCCGGACAGACTACTTGGGTCTCGCTCGGCAAATCCTGCTAGATCGGCTTGTTGCAAAGCGAGAGTGACGGATTTGCGTATTGCCTCTTTATTTTTTTTGGTGGTACGAGCGCGTAGAGCAAAAGCCAAATTTTCGCCGACGGACATATGAGGAAATAGTAAATCGTCTTGGAACAACAACCCAATACGGCGCATGTGTACTGGCAGAGATGTTATGTCGTCGCCGTCTATAATTATACGCCCGCTACCTTGCAATGATGGAGGGAGTGTTCCGCATAGGTATGAGAGGAAAGACGACTTCCCGGATCCGCTAGCCCCCATAAAGACGACGATTTCGCCGCTGGCTACCCGCAAGTTCAAGTTTTGTACGAGACGATTCCCGTCTATAGAGATCGAAACCCCCAGCAATAATAATCCGCTGGACCTTTGTTCGTGCGTGTTAGCTATACGAGTATCCAGCCATAAAGGCTCGTTTTCGCCATACGATGTGCGGTATGAGCAACGCGAGCACGAAGAAGAAGCATGGAGTTATTGCTTGCAACAAGGCAAAAGCACCGACTAACCTACGGTCTCCTCCCGATGCCAAAGCGATTGCCTCGCTAGTAATTGTTGAAAACCGCCCCGCACCAAGCAGAACGGTTGGGGCGTACAGGGCGATCGAAACGGCTATTCCTAATGCGAAAGCGGTTAGCAAAGGCTTTAGTAATATAGGTATGGTTATACGAAACATTATGCGGTTATCGGAATAGCCTAAAGTTTGCGCGGTTAATTTGTATCTTTTGTCGAGTTCTCGCCAGTTGTCGCCGAGAGAAATGAAGATATAAGGCAAGACGAAGATCATGTGCGCCCAAATCAATATTATTAAGTTCACAGGCACTGCGATGGAGAAGAGTAATATCTGAATTCCGAATAGGAATGAAGTCTGCGGTATTACCAAGGGCAAGTAAAGAAGGAATATAGCCTTATCGAGCGACTTTTCAGTCATGTTATTTTTATTTCGTGTTTCTTGCTCCAGACATAGCGCGCACAACACTAGAGCACAAGCGCTTGCAGCAAGAGCCAATAGCAACGATAGGCCCCAAGGCTCTAGTATCCTACTGGATGCCTCGAGCCACAAATTACTGCTCCATTCTTGCGGCATTGCTGCTGGGAATCGCCATACTTTTGCGAAGGACCATATCGGTAGTAAACTTATTGCCAAGACTCCGAGTATACATACGGCTATGCCACTTGCGCCCGCGCTTATGTCTGTTGCTTTAGCGCATATATATTTTGTACTGGAAGATATTTTTTGCTGTGCTGTATTTTTTTGAGTTCCATTGTATTGCATGATTTTTTTTTGCATTAGCATCAGTCGCCATACTTTATGGATTAGTATCTCAGCACTTCTCCATATTGCTATTGCGATCAAGACGAGCAAAATTTGTATAAATGCTGCACTAGCGGCGATGGTTTGCTCTATCAAGTTGGGAGCATTGTAAAGGTCTAATAGGAATCGCGAGAATAGTGGCGGACGGTTTGGAGCCAGAGTTATGGCGACCTCTAGATTTGTTAGGGAAAAAGCCAGCACAGCGTATATTGGCAAGCGCATACGCTGATATAAGGTAGGCAACACGACATGGAAGAACGCAGCACGGCGCGAGTACCCGAAGCCTTGGGCTGTTATCAAGGCTTTCGGACTATTGTCTGCGTTTTGCGCAGCCAATGCTATCAGGAATAGGAAGGGTACTTCCTTGATAACCAATGCGAGGATATAGAGTATCCCGTATGGGTCTGGGTTTATCAGCCACAGCGGAGGCTCTGAGAATCCGGTTATACTTGGCGATATGATCCGTATGAACCATCCGCTTGGCGCGAACAAGAATCCGATTCCTAATGCGACTGCTGCGTGCGGGACGGATAGCAATGGTGCTAGCATGAAGCGCAAGCTCCTTATAACGCCGCCGCCGCTAAAAGATGCAAAGATAGCGAAGACTATCGCGCACGAGATCACGGTTGCGCTGAACCCGCTACGCATAGTAAATAGAATCGAGCTAGTTAAATGAGGAGTTCTGAGTAAAGTTTTTATAGGAGCAAAAGAAAGCTCGTATAAATCTAACGCTGGGAAGTATCCGACTGCTGGTAACAGCACGGCGCCAACCCCACACAACACGGGCACGAGAAAGAGTAGCAAGGTTACTGGAGGGGCAAACTTCATTAGAGCTCACCCCTTTTACCACCTTGCTACTTGAGAGTTCTACCCGCCATATCGTTTCTGCCACTCTTTTGCCAAACGTTCACCCCAGCTTGGATGAGGTTCTGGCAGACTTTTTCCTAGTTCTTTGGGGCTCATTGCACCTATTTTTGCTTCGCTGTCGATTTTTGCAAAGATGGCTTTTTGCGCCTTTGTCAATTTATTGATCGCGAGCACTGTTGGGTCTCCCCAGACACGCAAATCTGCTTTACGAGCTTGCGCTTCTGGAGATAGCAAGAAATTGGCGACGACTTGAGCACCCTCTTTAGCGTTTGCGTTGTATGGAATGGCTACGAAATGGGCGTTTCCGATAGTTCCTTTTTTCAATACATAGCCCCGCGCGCTTTTTGGTAAAGTGCCTTGGCTGATGGAGGAAGCAACGTCGCCTGGATTGAATGTCAGCGAGAAGTACACTTCACCATCGTTCAGCAGCTGATTTTGCTTCGGCCAATTTTTCGGGAAGTTTTGCCCTTTCTGCCACAAGGCAGGATGCAACTGATCGAGGAACTGCCACAAGGGGCTCGTTACTTTGTCGAAGTTATCACCAGCGGGTTCTGCTAGCACTTTACTATCGCCGATTAGATCATACAGAGCCTGCTTTAAGAAAGTTGTTCCGATAAAATCTGGTGGAGCAGGATATGTAAAACGCCCGGGGTTTTGCTTTGCATATGCGAGCAGTTTATTTATGCTACGCGGTGGCTTTGCGACTTTTTCTTGGTCGTAGACGAAGACCAGCTGTGCTGTTCCCCAAGCTGCTTCGAATCCGTCTGTCGGTATAGTGAAGTCCAGCACTGTTGCTGGCTTATTTTTGTGATCGACGAATTTATCGTTTGGCAACCTATCTGCGAAAGGACCGAATAGCAGTTTTTGTTCTTTCATTGTTCGAAAGTTTTCACCATTGATCCATATTAGATCGATCGCGCCGTTTGTGTGTTTTCCTGCACTTTTTTCTGCTAATACTCGGCGTACTGCGTCTGCGGTATTTTCGAGTTTGAAGTGCTTTAGCTTGACTCCGTATTTTTTGTCTACTTCTTCGGCAGCCCAGCGCAGGTATGCGTTGATTTTTTCCGACCCGGCCCATGCGGCGAACCAAACGGTTTGCCCGCGCGCCTTGTCCTCTGTTTTATGAAACGCACCATGATCAGCATACGCTGGCAGTATAAAAAGATTAGCGCAAGCGATTACTGCAACGGCTATAAATTTTATAACCGAACTTATGCTGATGTTCTTTGAGGCTGGCAGTTGCTTTTTTTTATTTGCACTATTGTCTACAAGACAGATTGGATGATATGACATTTATGGATACCCTTTGCGAAATGACTAGCTGCTAACTAGACTTGAGATTATGGAGGAGCAATAGATTATATTGCAGATCAAACTTTAGACTTCTTTAGCATTATATGCAACTTTTGCACAAGTTCACTTAGTCTTTTTTGCTCTGTGTCGGATACGACTATCGCGTTTTTCCAGTTTGTTGCTACGGTTTTTTTCACTGATATTGTTGATTTTTTATCTGTTTTATCACCCTGTAATCGTGGATAGCTGCCTATTTCAGACTCTGGATATTCTTGTTGTAGCAAAGCTAATTGTTCGGCGAATTCGCTTTCGTATAGACTTGTATGAATGGTTTCGCTCAAGCGCGCGACTCCACCTACTATTTTATCTGCAAGCGAGTCGAGCATAGCTTTGAAGACTTGCGGTACACCTGCGAGCACATATACATTTTCGATCCGAAAACCTGGAGCGATGGAAACTGGATTATCGATGGCTTCAGCTCCTCTTGGTAGACGCACCATTTTTAACCTTGCTTCGTTCATTGATTCTCCACGTGTTTTATGAAATGCGCTAAGTTGCTCCAGATGTGACTCTGAAATCTCCAAGGGGCAACCAAATTCTGCGGCGATGGCAGCGCTAGTTATATCGTCGTGCGTGGGACCTATTCCACCTGATGTAAACAAAAAGTCGGCGCGTCTTGATAGCGTGCGAGCGGCTTTGCGTATTTCTGTTTGACGATCAAGTATTAGCCTTGCCTCGACAATGTTTATACCGCGCGGATTTAGGAATCGTGCTAGGCTCTGCAGGTTTTTTTCTTGCGTTCTACCGACGAGCAGTTCGTTCCCGATTGCCAAGAATGTGGCGGTTTCTATTTTAGCATTTCCTAGCATGCGTATCACTATAGCGGAAATTTCTGTTAACGACAGAGCAAAAGTATTGTAGCAAAAATGCTACTTAATGCACTATGCTATCTATTGGGGAATGGGTGCGGGCAAGGTATTCCGCTAACCCGGTCATGTTCGAGAGAGCGCAGCTGTAACGGAGTCACTTGGGTCGTGCCCGTCCCTGTTTTTTTTTATGAACCCTTACGGCAAGGATCACATTACGCGGTGTAGAATTTAATAATGATGTCCCCTTCAGAGCCAAAAGAAACCGCCCCTAGCCTACTAGACGAAGGTAGCGACAGCGACAGCGATGGTGGGCGCAGAGCCGACGGCGTTATAGGAGATAGACTAGTCCTTGCACGCGCTTATCGCCCTCGCAAGTTCGGCGACCTCTTAGGGCAAGAGCACGCACGACGCGTTATCGAGAACGCCTTACGCACCGAGAGGCTCCACCATGCGATTTTGCTTTCTGGTCCGCGCGGAGTTGGCAAGACGACTACGGCGAGGTTGATTGCGCGTGCGATTAACTGCGAGAAGCGTATTGGCGGTATAGACCCTTGCGGATCCTGTCGTGCGTGCGCTTCTATGCGCGGCGAGTCATTGGACATAGTAGAGATAGACGCTGCTTCGCATACTGGCGTTGACGGAGTGCGTGATATCGTTGACGGAGCGTCTTACCGCCCTGTTGTGCTTAGTTATCGCGTTTATATTATAGACGAGGTGCATATGCTTTCGCGCAATGCGTTCAACGCGCTACTAAAGACATTAGAGGAGCCGCCGCCACACTTACGCTTTTTGTTTGCGACGACGGAGGTAGAGAAGATTCCCCTTACGGTTTTATCGCGTTGCTTGCGTTTAGAACTGCGCCGAGTTGATAATCTCGTTTTATCGAAACACTACCGAGATGTTAGTGCGCGCGAAGGCAAGCCTCTAGATGAAGACGCGTCGCTGTTGCTTGCGCATGCGGCGGAGGGTTCGGTTCGCGATGGACTTTCTCTACTAGATTGTGCGCTCGCTGAGAGCGACGATGATAGCATCACGCTTTCGCAGGTGCGCGAGATGCTTTTGCTTTCGGATAGCGGTGTGCTTTATGACCTATTAGAGGCGATTACGAATGAAGATTTAGCAAAGGCGCTTTCGCACCTTGACAATTTATTGGCTAAGGGAGCGCAAGCTGAGGTGTTGCTACGCGAGATAATGGAACGCCTACATCGTCTTTCACGAATGAAGATCACTCAAGGAGATGACCCTACCTTAGAGCCGAGCGATAGGGCGCGGGGAGGAGCTTTAGCGACGAAGTTATCGCTAGCCTCATTGGCGCGCATGTGGCAGATAGCGCTACGAGGCTATGAAGAGTTGAAACTTGCGCCACATCCGCCAGCGGCGCTGGATATGGTTGTAGTGCGTCTTACGACGGCTGCTGGCATGCCATTGCCGAGCGAAGTTTTATCGCGCCTTACGCGTACAGATAGTAAGCAGGCATCGCACTCTAAATCGGAGAAGGGAGAGGAGATACCTACAGACGGAAACAATGCGGTTAGTGCAGAAAGTGAGGGGCAAGCAGTTACGGAGAAGAGGCAAGTTAAGGGTACTGATAGTAAACCTTCTGAAGACGAGCCATCTAAAGACACACCTACTAAGGTTACACCTTCGCTTACGAGCGAGCTACGCGCGACTTTCCCTGACGCACACATAGAAGAGAAGAAACTATGACCTCTCTTTCAGAAATTATAATAAAGAATACGCTAAAGCGTAATTGGAATTAGATAAGGCGTCTTTCAAGTCTTTACGGGCGAGTCGCTTATAGGTAGCACGTCGTGTGGATGGCTTTCGAGCATACCGGCGGAGGTTATGCGCCTGATTCGACATCGCTCTCTCATTTCGGCGATGGTTTTATTTCCTGTATAGCCCATTGCTGCGCGCAGGCCACCGATTAGTTGCTCGATGGCGTATTGTAGCGCCCCGCGATATGGCACGCGCCCCTCGATTCCTTCTGCTACGAATTTTTGACTGTCTGCGACCTCCTGTTGAAAATATCTATCTGCCGAGCCGCGCGCCATCGCGTCCCTAGTGCCCATGCCGCGATAGTGCTTGTATGCTCTGCCTTGCGCGAAGAAGACCTCGCCTGGCGTCTCGTCTGTGCCAGCGAGCAACGAACCCAACATTGCACAATCGGCACCTGCGGCAATTGCCTTTGCCAAATCTCCGCCATAGCGTAGCCCGCCGTCGGCGATTGCAGGTATGCCCTCGCTTGCACAAGCCTGTGCTGCTTCGTAGATAGCGGTGAATTGTGGTATGCCCACCCCGGCGACTACTCTAGTGGTGCAAATGGAACCTGGACCTATACCTATTTTCACGCCATCTGCGCCGGCATTGATCAACGCGCTAGCCCCTGAAGGAGTTGATATATTGCCTCCGATTATATCTACACCTGCGAAGTTTTTTTTCAGACGCTTTACTTGCGCTAGGACGCTTGCGCTGTGCCCGTGCGCTGTATCGACTACGAGAATATCGACTCCTGCCTCGCATAGGCTTTTAGCACGCTCTACATCTGCCTCGCTTGCGCCTACGGCTGCTGCGACTCGCAACCTATCGAGATTATCTTTAGTCGCGAGTGGTAGCGCTTGTGCTGCCTCGATATCCTTGACTGTAATCAAACCGATGCATCGACCTTCATCGTCTACGACTAATAATCTTTCTAGGCGGTGTCGATGCAACAGCTGCCTTGCGTCGTCGGTTGAGCAAGCAGGAGCGACTGTTATTAGTTTTTCACGCGTCATTATTTCGCTTACTGGACACTCGAAGTTTTCCAAGAATCGCACGTCGCGATTGGTAACGATTCCCAACAATCGTTGAGAGTTTTTTTCGATGACGGGTATGCCACTTATGCGATGCTTGCGCATAAGTGCTACTGCTTCGCTTGCGCGTTGTTCCGGGTTGATTGTGATGGGGTCGTCGACGATTCCGGACTGGAATCGTTTGACTTTATGCACTTCGTGCGCTTGCTGTTCGGCAGGCATGCTTTTATGCAAAACTCCTAACCCGCCCATTTGCGCCATTGCTATTGCGAGTCTGCTTTCGGTTACGGTGTCCATCGCTGCAGAGATGAGCGGTATCTGCAACGAAATGTTGCGCGTAAGTCGCGTTGAGACATCTGTTTCTTTGGGTAGTATTTCGGAATATGCTGGCTCTAGCAAAACGTCGTCGAACGCCAAAGCCTCTAGAGTTCTACTTACGACTTCGCTAATTTTTGTGTGCGGGGTTGAGGACATGGCTTACTTTAAACAAAAGGCAAATTACTTGCAACTTTTGCTTTTTGGTTTTCACGATAGGAATTGTTGCGAGAATAGCGAGCATGCGCCATAGTGCGTAGTATGGTTTTGCTTGCCCCGTCGTTGCTTTCATCGGACTTTTCTTGCTTTGGCGAGACGGTTTCTGCTTTTGAGCGCGCGCGCGGGGCTGAACGCCCTGACCTATTGCACTTCGACCTAATGGATGGTCACTTTGTACCGAACCTAACATTCGGCACAGGCCTATTGAGTGCCTTGCGTGATAGGACGACGATTCCCTTCGATGTGCACCTTATGGTCGAGAACGCGGAGAACTACATCGCTGCTTGTGGCGGAGCGGGAGCTGAACGCGTCGCTGTACACTGCGAGTCGACGAAGCACCTACCTAGGTTATTGAACGAAATCCACGACTGCGATATGCTAGCGGGGGTTGCGCTGAATCCAGCTACATCACTAGATGCCATTGCTTGGGTTGTCGAGACTATGGATTATCTATTGCTTATGGGGGTTAACCCTGGTTTTAGCGGGCAGCAGTTTATTCCATCTACGCTTGCGAAGTTGAGAGATGCGCGTGCAATGCTACCCGAAAGCTGTGCGATATGCGTTGATGGCGGAGTCAGTTTTCATAACGCCAGAGCGCTTTACCAAGCGGGTGCCGACATTCTTGTAGCGGGTAGCAGTCTTTTTGTTGAGCCAGCGACTGCTAGGTCTGATTACAAAGGGGTTTTGTCTATGCTAGGTAACTTACGCACTGCTAGCGTGAATACGACGGCAGCGGCATCATAGAGGGGACGCATGCTAGAACGCTATTCCCGTGCTGCGATGGTTTCGTTATGGTCTGAAGAGACTCGTCTCACCCTATGGTGTCTTCTAGAGTCTAGCCTAGCACATGCGCAAGCTGCACGCGGTGATATTCCGCAAGAAGCCGCGCTGGCGATATCGAAACACGCCCGCTTCGATGAAGATTTGCTAGAGCGCAGTAAGGCTTTAGAAGCTGAAACGCAACACGATGTAGTCGCCTTTCTGCGCGCTATCGAAGAAAGGATGGATGCAGAGGATTGCGAGTACTCACGTTTTCTTCACTTTGGCGCAACTTCTTCCGACATCCTAGATTCGACACTTGCGATACAGCTAGTGCAAGCGGCGAGCATGCTAGAGCAGGAGTTATCGCGTTTGCTTGTGGTTATCGCTAGACGCGCGCGCGAACATAAGGAGACTCTGTGTTTAGGCCGCAGTCATGGCATGGCGGCAGAACCGACTACCTTTGGCTTGAAACTCCTTAGCTACTACGCTGAGTTCCAGCGTGCGCGCGAAAGATTACGGCGTGCGCGGTCCGAGGTTTCAACCATTTCCCTATCTGGCACGATTGGTCACTATGCTTTTTTACACCCTCAAGTTGAAAGCGCGGTAACAGAGCATTTAAATCGCGAGTTGCCTGCAGTTTTTTCTACTACTTTGCGAGCAGCCAGCACATCGTCTATGCCGACTGCTTGGGAACTTCGCATCGAGCCTATCGCTACGCAAGTAATACCGCGTGATCGCCACGCTGTATTTTTTTCGACACTAGGTGTTATCGCTTCGTCGCTGGAACGTTTTAGCCTAGAGATTCGTCACTTACAGCGTAGCGATGTTGGCGAGGTTAGCGAGGCATTTTCCTCGAAGCAAACAGGCTCTTCGGCGATGCCACATAAGAGGAATCCGATATTGAGCGAGAACATCACGGGATTGGCGCGCCTTGTACGCATGCCGATGCAAGCTGCGCTAGAGAATATTGCGCTTTGGCACGAACGCGACATATCACACTCGTCGGTCGAACGGGTAATTGCACCGGACACTACGGTTATGCTCGACTTCGCGCTCGCGCGGATGACAAAGATAGTCGATGGCTTGCAGGTATTCCCTGAGCGCATGGTGAAAAATTTAGAAGCAACGAAAGGAGTTTTGTTTTCGCATGGGTTATTGTTACGGTTGTTGCGCAATGGTATCACTCGTAAGCGAGCGTATAAGATTGTCCAACGCACTAGCATGCAAGCTCTCGATGGGGGAGAGGAGTTGACGGAGGTGCTGAAACGAGATGAAGAAGCTAATGCGCTACTCAGCGCGGAGGATTTTGCTACTTTGTGCAACCATCACCACTACACGAGGCATGTTGATGCTTTGTTTGAGCGCGTTCTTTCCTGCTAGAAGGCTTTTTTTTCAGGCACGACCTAGCCTTGTGCGTTGTTATTTTACGCGCGTGCGTGCTGTGGCAACGGCATTTGCGTTCGCCACTTTACTTTTACATATAAGTTCAGCGCAGGCACAAAGGTTGGAACCTGATTTAGGTACGCTATCGCCGGCAGAACTTCTTCTGGACCCTGCTCGCCTAGAAGCTGGGGAGGGAGGTATAACGGAACGCTGGCAAGCGATACGCACTTTTTTGCGCAAAGGGCTACAAAGATTTGAACGCGGCGAGGCGCAAGTTTCTATGACTAAAGCCTTGTTGCAAGCGAAAGGATGGCAAGAAGCGAAGGAATTCTCGCAATCGATAGACGAACCTGTATGGCGCGCCCGCGCTTTATTGTCGATAGCGTCCTCGCAGTTTAGCACGCGCAACGGTCGCGATTTTGGTTTGGTTAACTTGGAAGAGGCATTTTCGATTCTTCGTAGCATCCCAACAAGACAATTGGATAAAAACGGCGAGGATGGCTTTAAGATTGTTGGCGAGTTATTTGCGCGTCAAGGATTTTTCAAACGCGTAATAAGCTACCTACAAAAAGAAAAGCATGTACGCGAGCGCACGAATTTTCTTGAAGGAGCGCTACCGTATCTTTCTGCGAACGCTGAAGGTCTTATTAGCGAGGAGCGAGATAATTTTATCAACAAGCTGCTTATCGAAGCGGTCAATCAAAGCAAGGTTGAAGATTTGTTTCGTCTTTCGGACTATTCGATTCGCAGTGGTCGAACGAAAGCGTCGAACCGCTTACTTTTCGAAGCCTATCGTCGTGCGCTTTTGCTACCACCTGGCGATGAGCGCAATCAAGCTTTGATGCAAGTTGCGAGTTATATGCTTTCGAACGGTTCTTTCAAGGATGCGCTACGCGCGATCAGGCGTATTGAGAGTCCGTATCTACAGAGCAATCTTTTGGCAGAGACAGGCAGGCGAATGATACAATCGAAGATGGAGTATGCAGGTCAGCCATTGCTATCATTATCGAACGATATTGCTCGCACATTGGAGCCTGAACAAAAGCGCAAGGCATTGTTGCGCTTGGCAATTGAGTATGCTTTAAGCGGAGACTACGAGGTTGCGTGGGAAGTTTTACAAGAAGTAGAAGACGATTACGAACGTGCGCGCGGGGTGCTTGCTCTCGCCTTTGTACTGAGCGAGAGTGGCGACATCGAACGAGCACTGAGCGTTCAGCCATTCATTCCTGATGCAAACCTGCGAGCACGTTTGGTAACGCACACGGCGCGTCAAATTGCGGAACGCTTTGGCCCGCAAGGCTTGACAAATCTTTTGTTAGAATTATTTGAAGCGGATGACTTTTCGCGCCCACAAGGAGAATCTACTCTTTCAGCGCGAAATGTTGAAGCACTTTTAGAAGCACAACTGAATTTTGGCAACGGTCGTAGTAACGACATTATTTTCGCAAGGGCGCAAGAGCGCGCATTATCTGGTGATCAATCTGCGTTTTCACGCCTACAATCCGAGCTTCGTTTTTTGCGAATTGATGCTAGGCGTAGCGAGAACCGAGCGTCAGAGGCGCAAAGACGAATAGAGATTTTACTTCGTAACATGTGGGTTTATCACAATGAACCTGGCTACCTTGACATTGTTGAGAGTGCGGTTGAATTTTTTATCACGCGCAATGATCTCACCAGAGCTTTTACAATAGCGGAGTCGCTAGCTAATGGTAGAGAACTCAATAGAACTATTGCGAATGCGAAGCATGACGTTTTACTTGAGATGATAGCCTTTCAAGCTACTCGCCGAGCAAACGAAGACCTAGCCTTGCGTGCGGTTGCTAGCATAAAGCAACCTAAGGTAAAGAGGCGCACGCTCGCTAGGGTAATTGACATTGCAGCTAATCTTCCTTAAAGGATTAGGGCTTTATTATAGTATTGACTAGTCGAGCCAACCACCTAACTATTTATGGAGATAATACCACTATGAAAAGCACTCGCACTTTGGCTTGCATACCCAGCGCCTACAAAATAAGAATTAGCTGCAAGATGCGAGGAGATAGTTTTGCGGGCAAACTAGCACTCAAGCTGTTGCTTTTGACTTTTATTTTGCTACTTGCGGGGCAAACGCACCTACGAGCTTCCCTAGTGCTTGCCTCAAAGTTCGCAGTTTCGCGAGCGGTGGCACAAGATGCAAACGAGAGAGTGGTAAATGTATATAGTTACCGCTCACGCTTTCTCACTGAGAAAGTATTCGAAACCTTCACGCAACAGAGCAAGATTAAAGTTCGTTTAGTATCTGCGAAGAATGGATTGGTCGAGCGCATAGTGCAAGAGGGGCATAGTAGTCCTGCGGACTTGCTTATTTCGAACGATGGGACTAGGCTAGAGCAAGCGAAGTCGCAAGGTATTACGAGTGCGATCAAGGACAATACCTTTGCTGGCAACCAGCTTCCTGTGCATTTGCGTGACAAGGACCGCCATTGGTTTGCACTCACGAGGCGTGCTCGCATACTCTATGTTGCGAAAAATCGTTTAGGTAATGATCAAATTCGGCGTTATGAAGACTTGAGCCTTCCGCAATGGAAGGGTCGAATATGCACTCGTTCTTTTAGCCACGACTACAATTTAGACTTACTTTCGGCTATTTTAGTACACAACGGTACTAGGAAGACGAAGAAATGGCTGTATGGGCTACGAGACAACTTAGCACGGAAACCGCAGGGTAACGACCGTGCGCAAATCAGGGCTATTTCAGAAGGTTTATGCGATGTTGCGATTGGTAACAGTTACTATTATGGCATCATGCTTGCCGACTCGAAGCAGAGGAATTGGACGGAGAATGTTACGCCTATTTTTCCGAACCAGAATGATTACGGAACGCATATGAACCTCACAGGAACGGCTTTGATTGATAGTGCCCCGAACCGCACGGAGGCACTGCAGCTTATGTCGTTTCTGCTTTCGTTTGAAGCCCAAAGCATGTTTTCACAGTTAAACTACGAATACCCTGCGCTTGATGGCGTTCCACCTGCTGCGTTGTTGCAGAAGTGGGGAGTTTTCAAACAAGATGTATTGAGCCCTACTCGTATAGCGAAGAATCGGCGTAAGGCTATTGAGTTAGTGCACGAGGTTGACTTCAACCGTTAGCCATTGAATCCTACACGCGTGGCAATGTTATGCCTAGCTGCTTGTGATATTTTCCTTGCCGCATCGCGTATGTAACCTCACAAGGCTCGAGCCCACGGAAGAATAGGAATTGGCATGCTCCTTCGTTTGCGTATATTCGTGCTGGCAGAGGGGTGGTGTTAGAGAACTCTAGCGTGACATGCCCCTCCCACTCTGGCTCGAGCGGGGTTACGTTGACTATTATACCGCAACGCGCGTATGTAGATTTTCCGACGCATATCACCAAGACATCCTTTGGCACTTGAAAGTATTCGACAGTTCGCGCCAAAGCGAACGAGTTTGGCGGTATGATGCACTCTTTACCTGTGCGACGAACGAACGCGCTTTCGTTGAATGCTTTGGGATCGACGATTGCACTATCGACGTTTGTAAACACCATGAACTCATCTGCTACGCGTGCGTCGTAGCCGTATGAAGACAAGCCGTATGAAATCACGGAATTGCTTTTTTGCCTATCGGCAAATGGAACAATCATTCGGTGTCGTTCTACTTGCTCGCGTATCCAATGGTCTGGCAGTATGCTCATGATTTTTGTTATACGAAACTTTCTCTTTATCTGATAATGATTTACGAATGTGAATATAACTATGATAACTTTGTTGATAGTTTGCCAGACTCCAACGATAGATGCATAGACAATTTTGTGCCTCTAGGCTATCGTTGTACCAGAATTATTTTTATAGACTTAACGGCTGCATGCTCTGCAATTTTGCGCGAGTTTTTAGCGCGTTTAGTATTTTTCACCCCTGCATTACATGTTACGACATAGCGTTTACGGATGAGTTTGTTGCGCCTAGGCACGCGTTGCTCACCGCTTTCTTTGGTACAGGCTGGTCTCACCGAGACTTTTTTACGCGAACGAATGCAAGCGCCTTCTGCTGAATTTATCTTAGTTAAGATAAGTGCCAGCGGAGACCGTATCCTCGACAAGCCTCTTTACGATATAGGTGGCAAGGGTTTATTCACGAAGGAGATAGACCAAGCGCTGCTTGACAAGCGTATAGATATCGCGGTGCATTCTGCCAAAGACATGGAGTCGGAGTTACCTGATGGTTTAGTAGTTGCTTGCTACCTTCCGCGCGCTGATAGGCGTGATTGTGTTATAAGCGCACACAATAAAAACAGTGCTGATGATAATGGTAGAGATGATGGGCATGCTATGGACTTGCTCCGTCTACCTTTAAATTCTCGAATTGGCACTTCTTCGCCGCGACGTGCAAAGTTATTGAGTTTAGTGCGCGATGACTTCGTTATAGGCTTGCTGCGTGGCAATATTGAAAGACGACTATCGAGCCTTACGAATGGAGAGAACGATGCAGTGATTTTAGCGAGCTGTGCGCTAGACCGTTTAGACATCAAGTTAGCGTCGCATCGTCTTGCTGAGGATTTTTTTCTCTCGGCGGCAGGTCAGGGCGCGATTGCGCTAGTTGTGCGGGAAAGAGAAGACGATTTGCGTCGTACGCTACTTACGGCTTCCGATGCGACTTGCCATACGGAGGTTACAGCGGAGCGAGCGTTTTTGCGCGAAGTTGGAGGTTCTTGCCATAGCGCGCTTGGCGCGAGCGCGCACCTATCATTGCCATTTGCACGAGAAACAGGTGAGTGCTCGGCTAGGGAGCAAGGAGGAGGGCTATCCGAACAGCAAGAGTTATCCCTCAGTGCCTTTTTAATAGAGGATGGAAAGAAAAGACAAGAAACTATTACGGAGACGATCGAAACACCTCGCGATGATCCTTTACAGGGTCTTGCTTTTGCGTGTGAGCGTGCACAGGGATTGGGAATAAAGTTAGCGAAACGATTAAAGAAGTCGGTTTAGTGCCGCTGTTATTGACACGCATTCACGAAGAATCCTATGCGAGTGCCTCGCGCTTGCGCCGTCTTGGCTGGTCAGTATACCGTGCTCCGCTACTGCGAATAAGAGCAGTTCCGTGCGCGCATTTATTGGACGAGTTACGCGCATCATGCGCGCTTGCTATCACCTCAAAAAGCGCATTGCGAGTTTTTCCACAAGTATTACTAGAGCACGCTGATATTCGCTCGCTGCGTGTGCACGCGGTTGGCGAGGAGAGCGCGGCGTTAGCGCGGCGTAAAGGTTTTATAGACGTACGTACGGCTGACTCGGATGTGGATAGCTTATACGAAAACATCATGCAACAAGATTACAAGAAGGGAATGATAGTACATTTATGTGGCAAACATGTAAGCGGGAATCTTGTAGCAAAACTGCAAGAAAACGGCTACAATGCTGTAAATATTACATTATACGAGGCGGTTGCTGCGCAAGCGTTTCCAGTTATGGTTAAAAAACTTATCAAACGCAATCGAGTGTACGCTTATTTAATTTACTCTTCTCGTTCGGCAGATATTTTTGCTAGACTGTACGCTAGTGTATGCGTGGATAATCGCTCACCGCGAGTGGCACGGAATCCTTTACGGTTTTTCTGCCTTTCAAAAGCGATAGGCAAACGTTTAGCGCGACATTTTCCCCGCTCGACTATCGTTTGCGCGCCGAAAGCGAATGAGAATAGCCTATTGCAAGTTTTAGCGAACTACGAACACCCCCCTAACCTCTGTCCCACTATAAACCATGACGCAAGAAGTTGATTTTACAAGACCTGATATTGTTGATTATTTAATCAAGCATTTTGGAGGCTTACGCCCATTTGCGAATAACCTTGAGCTTGCGGTCGGCACTGTGCAGGGCTGGAAGAAACGAGGCTCGGTTCCTGCGACGCATCAGGTTAAGATTCGTGAGCTGCTATCCCAGCAACCCTCTGCTGCTACAAGTGTGGGGACGAAGCAAACCCAACCGCAGAAGACGAACGAGACTGTAGAGCAAAAGAAAACTGATGACATTTTCAGTGCCTTTACCAACACCAATTCCGATGATGATTCTAGTGGCGATACGGATGAGGATGAGAAGAGTTTGGACATATCGAGCGAAGTATGGGAGCACGCAGCGCTACCTCGTAGCACCAGTGGTCACTGGGCGGTTTTGATATCCTGCATTGCGCTTGTGGGCGTGTTGACGCGTCCACTATGGGCTGAGCGCATAGACGCAAAGTTGATGGCAGCGATAGACGGCATGTCGCACGATACTGCCTCGCATTCGACGGGAGAAGATGGTGAGCATGCTAGTTCTCCAAAGGCATTGGATAAAGAGACAGAGTTGACGGAGGGAGGAACGAAAGAGTTGCCTGAAACTTCTTCTGATTTGCTTTCGCGTCTAAATCAACTTGAATCGAAGGTTTCATCGCTTAGCGAGGCACAAGATAGTAACGAAGAGTTGCCTGCACTTGCTGAACTACGCCGCTTGAAAAGTGAGGGTAGCGCCCTTGCTGCGGCGTTCGACAATCAGTCGGCGCGATTGGATTCGCTGCGCGAGCTTTTACAAACACGAGAGAACAAGATTACAGTTGGGCTAGCTAATTTGGATGATAAGGTTGAACGTATCGAGAAGAGTCGCGCGAGTACGCGCCTTGCGCAACGACTAGAGTCATTGTTTCACCTCGATAATGTGGCGCACGCGATAGTACAAAACTCTGGCTCGTCTTCTGGTAAGCTCGAGCTTCCGCTAGAAGCACTAGAGCAATCCTTAAGCAGTCAAGAACGCGAGGATTTATCAAAGGCACTTACGACCTTGCGCCAAGCAAATGGCATTTCTAGCACACGCCACCTACTTGCGGATTACCGCTTTCTGATGTCGGGCTTACTCTCGCTACAGGCACGCTTGCAAGCTACGAGTTTAGCGGAGAAATTTCGTGCGCAACTTGCGAGTGTTTTCTCTATCAGACGTAGCAGTGTTGGCAATACAAGCGTTGATGCAGAAGATAACCCATTTATAAGCGTCGAGTTGCTTCTAGAGGATGGCAACACCGTTGAGGCAGCGCGGCTGCTAGGGCAAGCGACGTTGCATTGGCGAGATTCTAACGGCGCAGCTAGTAAAGATAAGAGCCAGCTGGACGAAAGAACGATAGCAGAGCTTGAATCTTTTCTATCGAACCTTGCTACTCGTAACAACCTATTCGATGCCCTTAGCAAAATACGGGAAAGGCTAAGCACGAGCGCGAAGCAGCAAATTATTCCTCAACCGCAATAGCAATGAGAATGGCTACCCGTTTAGCTGTAGTGCACTTGTACTAGTTATACTGATTTAGACTATGCGTTGGACGATTTTTAAATTGATGCTTTTAGTGCTACTTTTAGCGTGGCTTGCGACACTTTCAGGGCGTGTTGATATATATTGGTCGCAGTGGCAAATTTCGACTAGGTCTGGCGTTTTCTTAATTGTATTACTATCGCTAACTACGCTTCTGTGGTTTGCGATAACGACGACACGCGAGATTTTGTCGCTACCGCATAGTTTTAGTTTGTGGCGTAGTTCGCGCAGAAGGAGTTCGGGCTATCGCTCGTTGCTCGCGGCGCTATGCGCGGAGCCTGGTACGGCTGCGCTTGACTATGCGCTTACGGCAAGGAAGTTGCTTGGCAACGATGCGCTATCGACTCTTAGCGCGGCACAGATAGCGGAATCGGCTGAGGTTATCGACGATGCGGAAAAGTTTTACAAAGATTTACGCAAGCACGAAAAGACACGACCTATCGCGCTGTTATCACTATCGAGGCTATCTCGCCACCGAGGAGATTTTGTCCAAGCTAAGAAGTATACACAAGAATATGCGCGGCAAGCGAAGTCTCTGCAACGCGATTCTTTACAGTTTCACATCGAGCAATTAAAGATTGCGCACCACTTAGATTCTCCACAAGCATTGCTTTCTATGCTTGAGAGTATCGATGCAGCTAGCGATAAGCTGCCTGCGAAATTTCAGAAGTTAGAGGCTAGCTTACGCCTTGATGCGATGCACGCAGCTATTAGGGTTGATGACAAGCGCGAGGCTTTGCGCCAAGCGGAGCGCGCTTATAGAGCGTCGGCCGCGTTGGCGATTGAGCACTACACGCGCTTACTTGCACTTGGTAGTGCGTCTGATAAGGTTAAGGGTCGCAATATTATAGTTTCGCGTTGGCGTGATTTTGAAGGGCACTCGCTTGCGAAGAATTTTTTGCGACTAAGCGGTACGAACAAAGCAATTGAGCGCGTGCGGTTGATCGAAGTTTTGATTGGCAAGTCCCCTTCTTTAAAATCGCGTTTGCTACTGTGCGAGTATTTACTAGATGCGAAAATATGGGGACGAGCGAAGCAAATTCTAGACGCTGCTTCTACGGAATTAGATGTAGAGTCCCCGCCACACTTGGAGTTTTTATCGTATCTGCGCTTACAGGCACGACTTGCGCGTGATGGTGACAACGACCTTGCGATGCAACAGCAGTGGCTTGACCGCCTAGTTGAGCATGCGCAAAGTTCGTATGACCGCCCCTCGCATGTCCAACTGCAAGGTTAGATATAGTTACTCGTAAGCTTGCTCGTTTTCATAACCATAGTCATTTTCTTCATCGCGCCTATCGCTATTTTGTTGCGGTGAGTTATTAGTTGCTATGCTCTCTACTTCTGCTTGAGGTAGATTAGCCTCGCTATCGGAGTTTGCACTACTAGCGGCTGCTTCTGGCGAGACTGCCCATCGCCTGCGCGAATTTGAACGCGGAGCGTTGCTTCGATATGACGCATCGCGCTCGCTGTCTGCTGATTGCGAGCGTTCAGGAGATTTTTCACTTGTGCGCTCGCTAGCATTATTCTGCAAACGTAAGTAGTGTTCGGCGTGCTGTAATAGATTTTCAGTCAAGATTTTATCGCCATTGGAGGCGGAGTCGCGCGCCAGCTGCACATATTTATCGTGTATTTGAATAGGTTTCCCGCGCACGCGAAAGTTTGAGGGTCCGTTTGACTCGAAGTTTCGAGCATTAGTGTTATTATTGCTATTGTTGTTTCGTCCGCGCGAGGCATAACCATTGCGCTGATATCGAGAATTTCTTCTCTGACTATGATTATTGAACATAAAACCCATGTTTTTTAGGTAAGTATCCTCATTTTGAGGACATATTGTGGCTGTTTTCTGCTTCGAGTCTATACCGCCGCACGACACGCTCTATAGTATCCATAGTTGTCACCCACAGCGTATCGTATCGGTATAGCGCATCTTCTATACTGCCTACATTTTGGCACATGCGCCCCCGAATATCGCTAGGCTAGCGCATCGAGCCAAGCGAGGCAAGTTTTTTTATAGCTTTTAATTTTGTTGATTAGCATTTTTTGCGGCATCTTTTTAGCAATGTTACGCGCGCCTGCCCGTTTAGGTCATAAAAGAGCCGCGCGTGCGAATAGCCTTTGCGCTTGGCGAATTTTTCTAGGATTCGCGCTTGTTTTGGCGCGTGTTCTAATACGAGCAATCCGCCAATTCGCAGACGCTTATGCGCTTGAATGCAGACCTCGCCTATGCTCTGCATACCGGAGAATCCACCATCAAGCGCGCGTCTAGGCTCGAACCTCTGCACCTCGAGCTGCAACGAATGCCTATCCTTACGGCGCACATATGGAGGATTTGCGATGATTAGATCGAATTTTTTAGGTTGGTTTTGCTGCTTATCCTTTAGCCAATCGCTATGTAGAAACCGCACGGCTAGCCTGCTTGGTACTTGTGCGTTATTTTTTCTAGCGGCGAGCAGTGCTTTCTTAGAGTTATCGCTAGCACTTATGATGCGTAGACTTTTTTTATACGCGAGCGCGCGCGCGATGCTGATTATGATGCAGCCGCTACCGCAGCCTAGTTCTCGAATGCGAACGAGCGGTGCATTAGACTTTGCGCTGGCGTTTATCACGACATCGACCAATGTTTCGCTATCGTTGCGCGGTATTAGACATGCATTATTTAGTCGAAAGTCGTGCGAATAGAACTCGCGTGCGTTTACGATACGCGCGAAGGGTTCGCGTTTGGCACGACGGGCGACATCGCTGTGTAGCTGCTCTATTAGCGAGTGAGACAATGTTGAATGCGCGTTCAGCGGCGAATTGCTAGCGCTACGAGCGCGCCACAATGCGGATAGTTCGACTAACGGCTCTGGTAATTGAGCTTGGGTTAGTTGTTGCAACAAAAGTTTTCTGATAGTTTGCCCCTGCATTGCCTCGCTTGGTTAGAATCTGTATAGGAAGGAGTTGCTCCACTCTTAGATTGCTTCTTGCTCTACCTCTATTTCTGCCTGTTGCTCGAGTTTTTCGAGTCGTTGGCTACGGCGTGCGGCTTCCAGCGGTAATAACAGTTCGTCCAAACCTTCGCCCTGCATTATGCGGTCGAGTTTATAGATAGTAAGAGCGATTCGATGATCGGTAACACGGTTTTGCGGAAAGTTATAGGTGCGTATTCGCTCAGACCGATCGCCGCTGCCGATTTGGCTTTTACGCTCGAGAGCGCGTTCGGCTTCTTGCTTTGATGTTATATGGTCTTGCAGACGCGCGCGTAGAACTTTCATCGCCTTTTCGCGATTCCGATGTTGAGACTTTTCGTCTTGGCATTGCACGACGATGTTGGTTGGCTTATGCGTTATACGCACGGCGGAGTCTGTTGTGTTGACATGCTGTCCGCCTGCGCCTTGCGCGCGGAATGTTTCGACGCGCAAGTCTTGCTCTGCGATATGGCATTCGGTTGCGGCTACTTGCGGCAGAACGGCTACTGTTGCGGCGGAGGTATGTATGCGCCCGCTTGATTCTGTTTCAGGTACGCGCTGTACGCGATGCACGCCTGATTCTGAGGATAGTCGAGCGAAGGCTCTTGCGCCCTCGATTCCTAAGATTGCTTCGCGCACACCGCCCTGTTGACTTTCGCTCATGGTAATGACTTCTAGTTTGTATTTTTCTGCTTCGGCGAAGCGTCTGTACATTGCGAGCAAATCGGCTACGAATAGAGCAGCTTCCTCGCCGCCGGTTCCTGGTCTAATTTCTACTATTGCGTTATCTGCCTCTCGTTCAGTGCTCTCGAGCATCAAACTCTGAATGCTTTCGAGCATTTTCACGGATGGTGCGTTCAGGCGATTTAGTTCGGCTGTTGCGAGTTCTTTCATGTCTGGTTCTTCGGCGAGCATTTTTTTTGCGTCGAGTTGCTGTTGGCATAGGCTTTGGTATTCGCGTATTTTTTCGCACAAAGGGGTTAGACGCGCGAGAGTGCGAGCTAGTTCGGCGCGCGCTTGCGTGGTTATGGGTGGCGTTGTCGGCGTTTCGAGCGCGTGTTGCACTGCCGCTTCGCGCTTGAGCGTTGCAGCGCAGCGTTTTTGCCAGAAGAGTTGCTGCTTATCGACCTCGCTACTCATGATTCTTCTATATCTTCGAGAACGATTTTTAAGTGTGCGATCAACTCATCCTCGTTAGAAAATTTTTTGTTTTGTTTTTCACCAATTTTGAGGAAGATAATTTCACCTGGTTTACAACCAATATGAATCATATAGTCAGCATTACTTTTAACCGCTACTTTCTTTTGCCAAGAAAGCATATCGTACATTCCGTGTAGCCTAGAGAATGATTTAGGAGTGAAAATTTGTTTTTTGCTTTTGGATATAAAAGAATTATAGATTTTTGTCCTAAGCATCTCAGCTACTTTTGTTTGAGCAACAGTATTTGGTTTTTCTTCAGTAATATAAATTATTATCTTATCTCTTTTGCCTATACTCATATCAGCCAAGCGCTCCAAACCAGCAGCCCAGCCAATGGCGCGTACAGGCTTCCCGCCGAGTTGTTCGCATAGCCCATCATAGCGCCCACCAGCCAGCACGGTTGCCTGCTCGCGCGTAGCATCTTTTTCAACAAACTCGAACACAAACTCATTATAGTAGTCCAACCCGCGCACGAGCCTAAAATCATTAACATGAGGGATATTTAAATGATTTAGAGTTTCACTGAACGCGTTGTTTTCATCTAAAGTTACGCGCGGAACATTTTCGATAGCTTTCTGGTCTTGTGCGTCTTTCGAATCTAATATACGAAATGGATTCCCTAACTGTAGTCGCTTGATGCTTTCTTCCGATAAGGCATTTTTATCGGCATATTCTTGGAAATGATTTTGAATTTTAATACGGTATGCGTCTCTCTGTCCTGCCATAGGTAGCCAATTTATCTTAAGCGTCACTTTATCTTCTAACCTCAGTTCTTGCAGGAATCTCCAAGCACAAGCAATTACCTCAATGTTAGCTCCCATATCATTAATTTCTAAATCACCGATTCCCAACAACTCGACACCGCACTGATGGAATTGCCTGAATCGTCCCCTTTGCGGACGTTCGCGCCGAAACATCGGTCCTTCGTAGAACCAACGTTGCGGTAGCGTCTGCGTCAAGCCACCATCGATCAGGGCACGCACGGCGCCTGCGGTACCTTCGGGACGCAGACATAGTTCGTCGCCATTTTTATCGGTGAATGCGTACATCTCCTTCATCACGACATCGCTCGCGAGCCCTAGCGAACGGCGGAATAGTTGCGCTTGCTCTAGGATAGGTGTTTCGATGCGCTCGAATCCGTACAGGCGCGCTACATCTTCGGCAATGCGCGCGATACGCGCCATGCTTGCTGCTTGTGCGGGCAGGAAGTCCTGCATACCGCGTACACGCTGCACACGCAAGCCACGCTTACTGCGCTTTTTTTCTTCGTTATTTCCTGTTTTCTCTGCCATGGAAAGCCTGCTTGAGAGTGCAAGACCACGAGCCCTCAGCCTCTAAGCAACTCAGCTTGCAAGCGAGTGTATGCTAACTATAGCAGCATGAATGCGTATTCGCGTATCAGACGCCCTATGAACCACAACGCTATCAGCGCGATTACGGGCGAGAAGTCCATGCCGGAGAAGGAAGGCACGATTCGGCGTATCGGTCGCAATAACGGCTCTGTCAGTTTAAACATCACCTCGTGCAGCTTTTGCACGAACACCGAGTTCGCGTTAATGATACCGAATGCTAACAGCCAGCTCATCACGGCGACGATGATGATGCTGTATGACCACAGCTGCAATATTAGTAACACCAAGTCTATAATCGAGCGCATAATGAGTAGTTTTTAGCAAAAAACCAAGCTTTGCGCTAGCAAAAAACGCATACTTTTTTCAATTCTAATGCCCCCAAATTTATTCTTAAGACTTATTCTTAAGACTTATTGCTTTCCGCCTATCGAATGAAACCAATCGAGAATGTTGGCGTTGCGTAAAACTCTGCAGGCAAGCCTAGCCTATCGTTGGTTGCGAGCAGGTTCCCATCCCCCAAGGAGCTCCAGCCGAGTGCGGTTTTTGCTGATATGACGAATCCGTTGCGCCAATAGTAGCTGATGCCGAATAAGCCGCCACCACCGCCACCGCCTGTAGTTTTACTATCGGACAATGTACCTTCTTCTATGATCGCTTCAAACCCTACGAGCAGTCCAAACCCTGGCACTTTTTGCGTGAATACATACTCGTAAGCCAGCGATATAGCATAAGCTGTGCTATCGATCTTGACTGCACTCAGGTCGCTGATACCATATAGTGAGCTTGTTTCTATTTCCAATCCTCGCAACTGCGCCGCTATTTGCTGTGCTGTAGCTCCGCCTCCTGCACGCTCTGATAGATAGTTATCTATAGAAAGCCCGTTCCAGGTTGCTTGCGTCAGATTGGTTTTTTTATTTCCGGTTGTGCCCGCGAATCCGAAATGCCATACGGAACCTTGCGGCCGATGTTTATCCTTGCTGTTGATTCCGAGCAGAAACTCTACACTAGCACCGTGCAGCTGAAAACCGAGCGAGCTGTAGCCAACGGTCGCTCCGTACTGCAATGCCTGCGCCCTGCCTGATAGTAGACAAGCGCCTAACCCGCAAGAAATTGCTATCACTGCGACTATTATTATTTTTTTCACGAACTTACTCCTTCACGATTAGATTAGCATCAAACATTACTCCCCCTAGCACTCAAGCCATAGTATCATTAAAAAAAAAGGCGCGCTCCACATAATCGGAGCACGCCCTTTCTTTATTTAAGTTTTTGTACTATTACTAGTAGATGTAACCAATCGAGAATGTTGGCGATGCGTAGAACACCGTTGCTGGCTGAATTTCGGTGGAGGCAGTCCCAACCGCAAATTCAATCTTGCCTGGATCTACAGCCCCGAGGCCGGTTTTGAAGGAGAAGTTTATACCACTACGCAGGTAATAGCTGACGCCGATGACTGCACCACCGCCGATGCCACCTTCGGTTTCTAAGCTAGGAGCTAATGGTGATAAGCTTTCGAACCCACCTTGTGAAATGTAAAGTTCGGCACCACCGATGATACCAAGCCCTGGTGCTCCTTTTGAGAATACATACTCATAAGCAGCCGATATAATATAAGCTGTGCCATCGCCTTTAGCTTTGGCAGCGTCCGTGATGCCGTATGCTCCCAGACCTTGCAATATCCCAAGTCTATTCAAAGCTGGCAGACTTGTAAATTCGATTCCGTCAAATGTTGCTTTAGTCAAGTCTGTTTCGCCTTCGCCGGTTGCACCAGCGAACCCGATATGTATTACCGAGCCTTGCGGACGATGCCCGTCTTTGCCGCCGATGCCGAGCAAGAGCTCGACGCTACCGCCGTGTAGTTGAAAGCCAACTGAGGAATACCCTACGGTAGCCCCATACTGCAAACCTTGCGCGGAGTTAGGTAGCAAGCCTGCCACCAACCCAACGACGGCAAAAGCCGCAATCGCAATTCCTTTTTTCATATCAAATCTCCTTGAGTTATGAAATCGTGTTTTATATGTTTTATTTCTTTTTAGACTCATTACCCCACAGCTAGAGTCAATAGATTATTGCCCCCTCCCACAACTTGCCTTGTGTAGCAAAGTCGAGCGAGCCTGTCAACAACACGCGACACCAATATCTTAGCGTAGCATTCTAGGTAGCATTTTTTTATATAGTCCCTTGCGATTTTCCTACCCCAGCAGGTGTTGGCAAGAGTTCTGATGGGATTTCTGGAACCAATCCTAGTTTTATCGCCAATGCGAATGCTGCAAATAGTATAAAAGCGATGACATTTATCACGCATATTACGCGTGCGACGGCAGACCATAGTGGCTGCGTGCTCCTACTATTGCAGGCAGAGCGCCACAAACCGACTAGCTGCCATACCGACACACCAATGGACAACATGCCAAATAATGCTACCCCATTCGCCCCCAATGCCATTCGCCGCAACAGGATTCCGAAACCTAGGTTTACGAAGAAGCAGTTAATCCAAAAGGACTCTGCAAGCGATAGTTGCCCGTACCAATGGTCGAGCACCCACTCGCGTAGCGATAGTATTAACCTCTGCATTGCAGGACTTTAATATGGGCTTTAACGCTGCTTTTCACGCAATTTTTAAACATAACGCAGTTTTTTATCACGACTCGACGGCTTTTTATTTATATTTTAGTACTATATCCAAGAATCTGGCATTGAGGATTTTCGTTTAGCGATGAATTCTTTGATTTCCTCGTGTTTACCTTCGTCGAAGCTTGGCTCTTCATATTCCTCCAACATGCGCTTGACCTTACCTGCGGCGCGCGCGACCATGTCGAGTTCGCCCTCCGCCTTCCATCGCTCGAAGGATTCGTTATCGACGAAAGGCGAGTTGTGGAATGCTGTTTCGAAGTTTGCTTGCGTGTGCGCGCAACCCAAGAAGTGCCCTCCTGGTCCGACTTCGCTGAAAGCACTGCAAGCGAGCTGATTTTCGTCAACGGCGACAGAACTAGCGAGTCTTGCGAAGGCCACTGCTTGGTCTGCATCTAGGACGAATTTTTCGTAATCCATGACCAACCCACCCTCGAGCCATCCGGCTGTGTGCATGATAACATTGTTTCCAGCGATGATGTTAGTCTGCATTGATATTGCGGATTCGTATGCTGCTTGTGCGTCAGTTATTTTGGACCCGCACAATGCACCACTAGAGCGTATAGGGAATCCCAGCCTTCGCGCTAATTGCGAGCATCCGAACTGCACCATGCTAGATTCGGCGGTGCCGAAGCATGGCGCACCTGATTGCATGGACAAGGATGTTGCGAAGGTTCCCATTATATGAGGAGCTCCCTTGCGGTATAGTTGCACTAGAGCGGCACCGACGAGGCTTTCGGCGTATATTTGCGAGAGGGTTCCGGCGACGGTCACTGGTCCCATGGCGCCTGAAAGTACGAATGGCGATACGATGCATGGCTGATTTGCGCGCGCATATACCTTCAACGCGCCGGTCATTGTTGCATCGAAGACGAGTGGCGAGTTGACATTGATTATTGCTGATATCACGGCATTTTCGTCGACGAATTTTTCCCCGAAGAGTATTCTTACCAAATCGACGGAGTCTTGCGCGCGTTCTGGTGCGGTTACCGAGCCTAGGAAGCCTTTGTCTGAGTAGCGCACATGACTATAGAGCATGTCTAGATGTCGCTTGTTTACGGGCAAGTCGGTTGGCTCGCACAGAGTGCCGCCGTTATGGTGCAAAGCGGGAGAAAGGTAAGTTAACTTAGAGAAATTTTTGAAGTCTTCGATAGTTGCATATCGTCTCCCCTCAGCCAGCGAGCGCACGAAAGGTGGTCCGTATGTTGGCAGGAAGACTATTGCGTCGCCACCGATAGTCACTGATCTTTTTGGGTTTCGCGCGTGTAGAGTAAACTCCCGCGGCACGGTTTTGACTATGTCCAGCAACATAGATTCGTCGAATCGTACACGCTGCCCGTCGACGGCTGCGCCGGCTTTTTTCCACAGCGCGATTGATTCTTCGTCTTCGTGAAACTCTAACCCTATTTCTTTGAGTATGCGTGCGCCGTTTGCGCATATTTTGTCTAGCTGCTCTTCTGGGAAGAAATTGTATTTTGGCAGCGTGCTTTTAATGAATGCAGGCGATTGTTTCCTGCTATCGACGGCTGCTTGCGCGCGCATTGCTCGCCTAGCATCGCGTCCGCCGCCGCGTCTGGTTCCGCGAATCTCTGTTTCTGTGCTTTCTGTTATTGACATAAAGACCTCCCGATTATCTCTTAGCTGAGTTGTCGATTGTGTTATCTATTTGTAAACTTTTATATACAACTTGTTGCACAATGCTTGATATGTTTAGATTATAGATTCAAGCACCTGCGAAGATTCTTTTACAAATTACACTATCGCCCTTGATATGAGCATAAAAAAAACCATATTGTTTACTACGATAGCGGATGATAGCCTCGACGGATAATTCTCTGCTAGATAGAGCTTGTTTTCGAAACGAAGCGATAGCAGTATCTCTCTACCTCGCATACGAAAGTTACCCCCCCTTGACCTTACACCCGCAGTTACAATTTCACAGTATAGAGCCTTCTTGATGACAAGATCGATGATTATAGCCCTACCCTCTTCGCATAACCTTTCCTCCAGCGTGATTGGCGAGCCTCTAACGAAAGTGCTACCGAGCGGACTTCGCTTTGCGCTGATTTTTCTACTAGCTACGCTTTTTCTCCTCTCCCCTAACGCGAGCGAGGCTCGCCCTGCACCGAATTCGTTTGCGGACATAGTCGAGAAACTCTCGCCTTCGGTTGTAAATGTGCAAGTAAAACAGAAGGTATCGAGCAACAAAAAACAAGGTAATTTTCAATTTGAGTTTCATGCCCCTCCTGGTTCTCAGCTAGAGGAATTTTTCCGCCAGTTTCGCGAGCAACAAGGCACACCGCGACAAAGGAAACGCCGAGCGATTTCGCAAGGTTCTGGCTTTGTTGTTGATTCGCAAGGCATTATAGTTACGAACAGCCATGTTATTAATAATGCGGAGAGCATTGATGTAGTGCTACAAGATGGCACTCGCTTGAATGCGAGCGTTGTTGGCAATGATACCTCGACTGACTTGGCGGTTTTGCGAGTTAAATCGACGAAGTCGTTGCCGGCGATTTCGTGGGGAAATTCGGATAAGACTCGAGTCGGGGATTGGGTTATAGCGATCGGCAATCCTTTGGGTTTTGGCGGTAGCGTTACGGCTGGTATAGTTTCTGCGCGCGGTCGTAACATACGCGCAGGACCGTATGACGATTTTATCCAAACGGATGCACCTATTAATCGTGGTAACTCTGGCGGTCCTTTATTCGATCTTTCAGGTAAGGTTATAGGAATTAATACGGCGATAGTATCGCCTAACGGTGGTTCGATCGGTATAGGATTTGCGATTCCGTCTAAGCTTGCGCGCAAGATTGTTGATCAGATAGGAAAGTATGGCGAGGCTCAGCGTGGTTGGATGGGAATAGCGTTCCAGCCGCTTACACCGGAGATAGCGGAGAGCGTTGGTCTTAAGGGAGGACGTTCTTACCGCGATGGTGGCATTATAGTCAGTAGTATTGTTGCTAACAGCCCTGCTAGCAAGGCTGGACTACAGAGCGGAGATGTTATCACCTCTTTTAACCGCAAGAAGATATCGCGAGACAACCGTCTTCCGTTGATGGTTGCGGAGACTCCGATTGGCACCAAAGTTCCGATTGAGATATGGCGTAATGGCAAGAGGAAGGTTTTGAGCCTTACGGTTGCTCGCTTGACTCAGAAACGGAGTGCGAGTTTGAGCAGAGGAAGTGGCTCTGCCACGCCTGAAAGCAAGACGAGAGATGACGGTAATACTACGGAGGTAACGAAATTGCCAAGCATTGGCGTTGGAGTAGTTTCTCTGAACGCTAAGATTCGTGCGCAAAACAAGGTTCCGAAATCGGTTGATGGCTTGCTGATAGTTGACAACAATAGCAATGCTGCTGAGAAGGGTTTGCAACGAGGTTCTATTATCCGCGAGATTAACGGAAAGAAAGTGACTTCAGGCGTTAATGCGAAGAATCTGATCGCTAGTGCGCGCAAAGATGGTAAGAAGGCTGTTTTGGTTAAGATTTCCGACTTGCAGGGCAAGCGCGAGACTTTTATTGGCATAGCCTTGAAGGTATCTTAGTTACTTGAATAAATAGAATGGTAGATTTGGTGATAGTATGGCTCGAATAACGATAGAAGATTGTATTGATGTTGTTAGCAATCGTTTTCGGTTGGTTATGTATGGTGCGCAACGAGGTCGCGAGATAGCGAGTGGCGTAGAACCTGTAGTTGCGCTCGACAAGCACATTAAGCATGAGAAGAATGCTGTTATAGCGTTGCGCGAGATTGCGCAAGGTCACTTTGATGAGGTTTCTTTGGAAGAATCGATAGTGCGTAGCCATCGCCGCTTCACACCGATCGAGACTGATCCTGACACTGAGCATGACCAAGTCTACGGCAATCAAGAAGTTGTAGCGGCGATAGGCGGTAGTGGTATGCCTGCAGGAACTATTAGCGATACGAAGGACAAGGGCAGTGCGGATGATATTGGTGGTGAGGTTATAGACACGGGTGAGAGTGCTGATGTTGCGTTAGAGCAAGAAGAGGTTATTTCTACAGAGGGGACTACCAGCAGTTAGTCGCTTACAGAGGTATGCGACTGGGTGTTAACATTGACCATGTTGCGACCGTGCGTAACGCGCGTACGGGCAGCCATCCGAGTTTAGTTACGGCGGCACGCATAGCTTGCGAGCATGGGGCGGATTCGATCACTGTTCATTTGCGAGAAGACAGACGGCATATTCGCGATGATGATGTTAGGGATTTGCTTAGCGCGGGATTTAGACTAAACCTTGAGATTGCGGCGACGGAGGAGATGGTTGCGATTGGCGAGCGCTTGCGCCCTTGGGCTGTCTGCTTGGTGCCGGAGAAGAGAGAGGAGCAAACGACTGAGGGTGGTCTCGACCTATTGTTGCATGGAGATGCGCGATCGAGCACTCGATTAAAGGATAAGATTTCGCGTTTGCGCGATTGCGGAGCGCAGGTATCGTTATTTATCGAGGCGGATTTAGCGCAAATTACGCAAGCATTCGATCTAGGCGCGGCTGCGGTTGAGTTGCACACTGGTAGTTACGCCCTAGAGAAGGAAGGAAGGGAGGATGTATTGAACCAGCTGCGACGCGCGGCGATGGCGACAGAGGAATGCGGTTTACTATGCCATGCGGGGCATGGGCTTGATTTTTCCAACGTTGAGGCGATTGCTCGCATTCCTGCGATCAGCGAGTTGAACATCGGTTATTTTTTGGTTGCGCAAGCGTTGTTTGATTCGCTAGGTACGGTTGTTGCGCGAATGAAGGAGCTTATTCTTTCAGCGCGAGCGAATATAGAATCGTGATTTTAGGTTTAGGCACAGACCTATGCGCGCAGCATCGGGTGGAATCATTGTTGAAACGTTTCGGCGATAGGTTTCTAGCGCGCGTTTTTTCTAAGAAAGAGATAATGGATGCGCTGGGAGCGCACAATCATCGGCGTAAGATTACTATGCTTACGAGTGCTTTTGCTGCGAAGGAGGCTACGAGCAAAGCATTAGGCACGGGTATTCGTCGGCTAGGTACTGGTGAAGGCTTTAGTTTACCTGTTTTCTGGACTGATATAGAAAGCGGCCGTTTAGCGAGTGGCAAGCCTTTTTTGCGCTTATTTGGCAATGCGCGGAAGATTGCGCGAGCGCGCGCTGAGAAGGCAGATAAGGCTATTGCTTGTGTTGAGATTTCTTTAAGCGACGAGGGGGGTATGACGCATGCACTTGTCGCACTGTATGCTTGCGCGCGTTCGAGTTTGCACGAGGATTCGATTTATATATAGGGGCGAATATAATCGATTAGCATTTATTTTCTAGCGTCTAGTATGGCACCTACGGCTCGTGCCCATGCGAGCCATGATTGCGTTGGTATATCTTCGGGGCGTTTAGAGAAGTCGATATCTACGGTCTCTCCCGCCTTGAGCCAAACACTATTACTTGAGTTATTATTCGGGTTAGCGCTATTGTTTATATTTTTGTTTTTGTAGGCGTTGCGCAAGATAGTAGCAATTTTTTTACGCTTATAGGAAAAGAACAAACTAGTTAATTCGCCGACTATTTTATAGTCATTTTCACTTACATAGACAGAGTTTGGTATGAATTTCACCACTTGTGAATGTACCTTTGGGGTTGGGAAGAATGCTTGCGGAGGGAAATTACAGCAGACTTCGGCGTGATAGTGCATCTGCGTTAAAACGGACAGTCTTCCATACCCTTTTCCATACTTTTTTGCATACCCTTTTGTGCCCTCTCGCTTGTCGATGCTTGCGCATATTCTTTGCGCGACTTCCTTTTGGAACATTAGTGCCATGGCGTTAAATTTCGCACTGCAATTGAGTAAATTTTGCAAGATAGCAGTTGCGGCACTATAGGGTAGATTTCCGACGACTATTATCGGAACAGATTTGCTGTTGGCATCGCTGTATATGGCGCGAGTTAGTTCGTAAAAATTCAGTTTTCTAGCATCGCCCTCTATGATGTTGAGAGTGCAGGTTTCAGTTAATTTTTTTTTTAGACTATTTAGCATTGGAATGAATTGCCGATCCTGCTCTATTGCGAAGACATTGCGTACGCCCTCTGAGAACAGAGCACTTGTCAGTCCCCCTGGGCCGGCGCCTATTTCGATTACGACAGAAGATTCGGTTTGGTATGTTGATGTTGTGAATGCGCATCGGGCGACGGTGCGCCTATGTTCTTCAGATATGAGAAGGTTTTGCCCGAATCCGCGTTTTAGGTTCAGAGATGCTGGCATTCCTAAGTCGCGCAATTTTTTTCTCGCAGATTTGCGATAGTTTGCGCTAAGAATATCGAAGCGATCAGACTTCCCTCGTGCGCGCTTCCCTTACCTACGAGCGAACGCGCGGTGCCGTGGTCTGGCGAGGTTCGCACGATTGGCAATCCGAGCGTTACATTTACGGCGTAATTGAATGCTAATAGTTTTATGGGCATCAGTGCTTGGTCGTGGTACAGGGTTATTGCGCAATCGAAGTTTTTACGCGATTTTGCGAGGAATATGCTATCGGCTGGATGTGGTCCATTTATGTTGATTCCATCTTTGCGTAAGTTTTTGATGGCTGGAATGAGTATTCGGTTTTCTTCGTCTCCGCACATGCCGCCTTCGCCTGCGTGAGGGTTTAGTGCAGTTAGGGCTAATCGTGGTTTTTTGATACCGAAGTCTTTGACTAGCGCGTTGTTGAGTAAGCGCGCGGTTTCGAGTATTCGCGGTATGGTTATTTCGTCTAATGCTTTGCGCATGGATACATGTCGAGTTAATGGTAGGGCTCTTATATTCTTTGCGACGAGCAGCATTGCGAATGATTTTGCGTCTAATTTTTTTGCGATATATTCGGTATGCCCGTTGACGCTATTTGCGGATATTTTTTTGTTTTGCAAGAAGATTTCTTTTTCGACTGGCAATGTCACCATTGCGGTTGCGCTTTTTTTACGACATAGTTCTATTGCGCCATCGATGGATTCTATAGCGTTTTCACACTCGATTATAGGTAAGGCACGATTGAAGATGCTTGTCACCTCTTGCGGGTCGTTTATTTTTTCGCATGGAATGCCTAATTTTTCTATATCGTTATGACAACCGACGAGGAAAAATTTTGGCGCTGATACACGCATGGCACAATTCCGCCAAGCCTTCGCCAATAGTTCTAGCCCGATTCCACCCTCGCTCCCACATGTTATGGCGATTGCAGAGTTTTTATAGTTAAGTGCGCGCGCCTTATTTATTTGCGTGCTCGATTTCTGCATCGATCTGTAGTTTTTCGATGATGTTTAGAGCCAGCTGCCCTGTGCGTTTTTTCTGCAATCGTGATAATATTTGTTCTTGCGTATCTCCGCGCTGTAGGACATTTTTTTTATCGCAGAGTATAAAGAAGACGATGAGCCCTTGTGCGAATGGAAATGGACCTGCGCTTGCCTTTAGACTCAAATCTTTTAGTACTTGCAAGATTTCTGCGGATAAGTCCTGTTCTGGAATGTCTTCGGCTGTCGTTATGTCGTATGCGCCTATTTCTGCAGCTACCTGCTGCGTTTTTTTACATATCGCATCCCCTTGTATCAGTGCTGATTGAATTGCTAATGCTTGTGCGCCTTGGAATGCGCTTTCAAGAAATATTGCCTGCAAGAAAGTATATCGTGTTGAACGGCGTTTTTCTTTGTATTTTTGTATCCGATATATGTGCATACCGTGTGGCGATGTTATAGGCGGCAGTATATCGATGCGCTGCCTATTTCCTTTTTCTATAGCCTGCGAGAGGGCGGGTGGAAGTTCGCTTTTATAGAAGATGCCAGCGTTTGTATTGAGGTTTGCATTGTATGCGTCAGATTTTTTAGCTGATAAATATGCAGCCCCTTGTATAGTATTGCGATGGGTAGAAGGCATGAATGACTGCAGGAATCGACTGAGTCGAGTAAATGAAGTCCGATGAATTAAATCTTTGTATAGGCTTTGAGCGAATAGTTGTGTAGCCTTATCGTTAGTTATTTGTGGCAGGAATATTTCTTCGACGAGGTATTGTTTTTCTTCTGCGATATTACTTATGCGTTTGCGTTCGCTGAGCATATCTTGCACATTTAGAGGGTTATTGAAATTAGCGACACGGTTTACATAACCTTCCCAGGTTAGCCCTTGTCGAGCGATTTGCTCCAGTTGGCTATCATATTTTTTTTCGCGCGCTGATTTTTTTGTTTTTACGCCGAACCATATATTTTTTATTATATTTTTTCGTTTTTCGACGGCTTTATCGTTCACTTCCAACGCTCTCTCGTCTATTAGGAATTGCTTTTGCAGTTGTTCGAGCACGAGAGTATCGAGAGCCCATGCGCGAACGTTTTTTTCGTGCGCCTTGGCGCTTGGAAAGTTGTTATAAAGCAGTTCTGCTCTGTTTGTCACATCACGCTCTGTGATTATTACGCCATCGACTCGCGCGACGATTTCTGCCGATAGTGCGAATGCGAGTTTAGGCGTTAGTACGATTGCGAAAATATGAATTGCGACTGCGGCTTTCGCGATTGTTTTTACGAGTATTTTTTGCACGACTTGCTATTTATGATTAGAAATTGAGGTTGAAGGATACACTAACACTATCGCTGTCTTTTCTATCGTTGTAGAATTTACGGCCATATGATGCTTTGAAAGTTACACATGCTCCGTCATAGGTCAAGATTAAGCCTATGTTATCGAAGGGATTTTTTTCATGCAGGAAGTTATAACCTAGCGCCAAGTTAGTGCTCCATTTATCGAAGAAGTTGACTCCGCTAGTCAGTGTTAAGGATTGCTCGTATGGTTTTTGCGTTTTTTTTTCGTCTGTGTGCAACTCTTTGTAGTATAGCGCAATGTTTCCCTGTTTGTAACTAGCGGCGAGTTCTGCATTTTGGCTTAGCCAAAAGAAGTGTGGCATTTTCCATGACGCGTTGTATGCGTATGATATATTTGAACGCCAAGAGCCTTTTGTAGCGATTACGAGATGCCCCAGCCAGTTGCGCTGGCGGTTGTTATTATTTTGGTCTATCGAGTTAGGTTTTATGCTGCGTTGTATGCTTGGAGCGATGAAGATGGAAGCGTAGCTATCCTTTGCGCCTTTGACGCCGGTTTCGATTCCTGCGAGTACCCGCTGTCCCCCTCCCTCTATTGCGGTATTGAATGGTAGGCTTTGCCCTAGTTTTGTCTGTGCGCCGTAGTATTGAGGCATGCCGCGCAGTTTTTGGCTATGTTCGTTTAGCGGACTATCGAGTGCTGCATAAATATCTACGAGTGGTTTGAGGAAGATTATTCTGTTTCCATTTTTATATGTATCTGCGAACAGCCCTTCTATGCCTATCTGCGCTTCTGGTAAAATTTGTATTGCCTCACTTTTATTCCGGCCCTCCTCTAGATGCCAATAATCTATGATGGCTCGAGTTTTAGCGTTTGCTGTGAATCCTGCTCCCAAGTATGCTTGCGCTCCGAGTATAGCGGATGCGCTGATTAGATTTTGCTGTATTTTTTCACTTGGTAGGATGTTGTTGATAATTTTCTGTGCCTCTTTAGTAGTTTCTCGCCACCTTGCTTGAGTTTGCCAGTATGTAGCGGCTCTCTTTGTTACGGCGAATTTGCCGCTATGCTCGTATAGTATTTCTGGAGCTATATTTGCGTCTGCGCGAGGATTAGCGAAGAATTCGCGTTGCTGCTGTGCTGTGAGGCTTGCGTATCCATTGCGCGAGAAGTGCTCTATTTTTATTTCATCTAACAACCTATCAGGCGCGAAGTTAGAAAGAATATCGATACCCTGCCCGTATTCGTATAGATAATCTCTATCGCCGATGAAGTTATACTTAGCATTAGCGCGGAATCCCATTGGAGCGAACCATTTTCCTTCGGTATAAGCGAAGTATTTTGCTTGCGAGCCGCTGGCGATTTTTGTGTGTGGTAGACTTCCCCCAACTTTTAGGGCGAAATGGTGCGTGTTATTTGCTTTTTTTTCTGGTTTATTTTTTTTCACTTGTTGTGCGAAAGCAAATGCGGAGCGTATTTCCAATCGGCTAGTGTCTTTTTTTGTCGATGAGAAGGTGGGCAAGTATGTAATATCGAATTTTTTATTGGGAGCAAAGAATACAGGCAGGGAAACGAAATAGCCTTTAGCGTCTTGGCTACCGAATATAGGAGCGAGGAATCCAGAGGCGCGTTGCCCGAATCGAGGGTATGAGAAGTAAGGGGAGTAAAAGACGGGTAATCCGTAGAGGCTCAAGCGAGCGTTTTGCATATGCACTCGCGCGCTAGGTTTAAATGGCGTGCGTTTTGTGTTATCGAAATTTTCTACGCGCACCTTTGACGCATCGAAACGCCATAGTGGTGCTAGTTTTTTCTTTTTATTTTTATCAGCGGTATTTTCTGTTAGATATTTTTTTTTATTCTGTACTTTGTTTTTCTGTGTTTTTTGTGCTTGCTGCTTTTCTTTTTTATCTACACAAATCGGACATTTTGTGTATCGAGCATTTATGAATACCCAATCGTTTTTTCTGTTTTTTCTTTTTTTTATCTTGAATTTTTGTGCGGTAAAGGCCCCGCTAGAGTTTTCTTGTCGCAGAGCGATGTGTTCGCCGCTAATAGGTTGCATATCGAGGTCTGTTTCTATTGTACGGAAATAGACTAAGTTTTTGCCTTGTGTGTTTAACCATCCTTGATGTGGTTTATTTGCGCGAATATATTTTTTTCTGAAGTCGTATGCCAAGCTGTCGCTTATCAGAGTTATTGAGCCATCGCTGTAGTTTATGTTTAGTCGCACTTTACCATCTGCGAGCATAGTTTTTTGTTTAGCGTTATATTCTATTTTTTCAGCCCATAGTTTTCCACCTATTGTAGATTCTTTATTAGTTTCTAATTTTTGTGCTTGAGAGTTTTGTATTATTAAGTTGATTGCGAGAATAGTTATAGCGAAAAAAAAAATTTCTCTAAGTTTATGCTTGTTGGTTATTTTTTTCATATTTTATCTTATGTAAACAATCTTTGCGTACGAACGAAGAAGGCTGCGGCGCATCCTAGAGAGGTTGGAATTGCGAGAGCTGGTAGAATAGCGGGCATTGTTTGTGCTTCTACTTGTATCCATAGAATATACTGCGCTAATTTTATTGAACAAGGCAAGAATATGACAAGTGCTATGAGTTGTGCGTTTGTTCCGCGCGGTGGTAGGTATATTGCGATTGCGAATGCGATTCCTCCGAAAGCAATATAGACTAATGGCAAGTGTATGAAGAATAGAGCGAGGTTGGAGAAAGGACGCACTGATCTAGCATTATCTCTTGCAGCGAAGTATGCGGCTGGCAGTTCATATACGGATAGATCGCGTGTTCGAGTTTGTAGAGCGTATGTTAGCGCTACGACATCAGTTTTTATTGAGAATGATTTTTCTGTGAACGCTTTTGTATTTCCGTGAATAGTTTGCACGTAGCCATTTCTGATAGTCCATGCTTTTTCGCTAATTGTGCCTTTTTCGGCATGGTATACTGCTAGCACCTGAAAGGAACTATCGGTATGTAAGACACGTACGCCTTTGGTAATGTTTCCATTTTCTGTATTATATTTTTTTGCGTATAGTATGATTTGTTTTCCGTTGTCTTGCTTTCGCACTAGTCGTATGTCTTCACTTATTATGCTAGTTTCGCTTGCCAATGGATTGACGAGCATTACTTCCAATAATCCGAAGATCAGACCTACGCTTATGATTGCGTGTATTAGTTTATGCCTAGCTCCCATGAGTCTTAGCTGTTCTAGTTCTCTAGACTGAGCTAGTTTCCAGAAGCTAATAAGCAGACCTACATATCCTGCGAATGGCATAGTTTCGGCTATGTATTCGTTTAAATCTTCAGTTCTACGAATGAAGGCGTCTGCGATTGCGGATATTCCGCTACCGGCGTTAGAAGCCATAAGTATTTCGACTACGCCGATAATGAATACGATAGCGGTTAGAATTACCCAACAAGCGAGCATGCGGCTTAGCATGTGTTTAAAGAGATATATTGCCAATCGCGAAGGCATTATTTACCCTTTTGCTTTGGTATTGCTAGCAACGCTACTGTAAAGACTAGTGCGCTTAGTAAGAATACGATAGTAGTTGATAATCCGCCTTTACTGGATAGTATGACGGCTGCGACATGAATGCATGCGTATATTAGCAGAATGGCGAACACTATTACTGCGCGCCACTTCGGTGCTTTTCGTATAGAAGGTGTTAGACATATAGCACAAATCAATGCGACGAAGACAGTTGGCAATAGGGGAAATGCCAATCGTAGTGTCAGTTCTCTGCGAGCGTGATGAGCTGATATTTTTTCTTTTTGCGAATGCTTTATGCTTTTTGCTTTTTTGATTCTTGCAAGTAGTGTGCGAGTTGGTATTTCGGATCTTGTCCAAAATTTTTGTATTCTTCGCACCCAGCCATGAGTGGAAGTTAGTAATGAGTTCACCCCGTAGAGCATTTTTTCGAATTCCAGTATCTGCCTTTTTTGTCCTTGCCTGCGCCATATAGTTCCATTAGATACTTCGATCATCATGCCTTTTTCTGTGCGTAGCACCCGCCCTTTTTGTGCGACGATTAGAACTTCCTGTTTTTTATCTTTCATATCGAATACGATGTTTAGCATAGTTGCTTCGCTAGGCTTTTCCTCCATCCATATTGTGCTTTTGTCAGTTAGTTTTATAAATTTTTTAGGTTCGGTATATATGAACAGACGATCTGCGTGTAGCATACTTAGCCTTGTATAATATGCGCGAGCCGCGGGTGGTCCGATGAAGAGTGTGAATGTTGCTGTTATTGCTGTTGCTATTAAGCCGAATGCTACGCACTGCATTACCAAGCTACGTCTTCTGTATCCTAGAGCGAATGCTCCCAGCAAAGAGTTTTGTTGCTGTAGTATGCTTATGGTAAAGAATGTAGCGATTGCTGTTGCGATAGGAATGAAGAAGCTTACATGCATTGGCATTCCCACGATGCAAGCCCACAAGATTGAAGATAGCCCTTGGTTGTTTTCAGAGATTAAGTTTCCGTAGCGTAGTACCAACAAAGAGAAGTAGATTGAAAGTATGCTCATCAGTGCTACGAAGAAGATTCGTGTAAGCATAGATAGAATGTGTATGTTAATAATTTTCATAGCATCTGTACTTTTAGCGGCTTGTGAGTTTTTATTCTTTAGGTTTCGAGGTTTGTATTTTCCCCATATTTGTCGTATTTAAACATAGGGCATTAGGGTTGTAAAAAGAAGTATGGGTTGCGATTCTTGCTTTGCGAAAGTCTTTTTTCTAGTTTAGTAAGCTAGTATTATTGAAGTTTATTATAGCATTTGCGAGTGCTATTTCTGCCGAAGTAGCTCAGAGGTAGAGCAACTGATTCGTAATTAGTAGGTCGGGAGTTCAAATCTCCCCTTCGGCATCGCTGTAGGTGATAGAATTTATCAGGTTAGAAGTGATAATATGAAGGAAGAAGGAAGGATAGATTCTGCTTTTCTTGAAGGCTCGGCTTCTTGGCACGCACCGGTTTTTATATCTTTAGGTAGCAATATTGGCGACAGGGTTAAGAATTTAAACCAAGCCTGCGCCCTGCTTGCGAAGGGCGATGGAGTAAGCGGAGATATTGTTATAAAGTCAAGTTCATCTATGTATCGTAGTAGTGCTATGTATGACAAGAATCAACCGTATTTTTTGAACATGGTTTGTTGCTGCGCGACTATCTTGGAACCGCTATCATTACTTTCGACCCTACAAGACATAGAGCGTGCGCTTGGACGTAATCATTCGCCTGAGCGTTTTGCGGCGCGTATTATTGATTTGGATATAATTTACTACGAGGCTCATATTATCGCACAACGAGGTTTATGTATTCCGCACCCGCGTCTATACGAGCGAGCGTTTGTACTAAACCCACTTGCTGAGATAGCGGATAGTTTTTGTGACCCTCGGCGTGACTGTTCGGTTAAAGTTTTACAACAGGAGCTTGGTATTCAGATGCACGCGGCGGTGAAAATTTAGTGCGAATAGACTATAGTCGAAAGGCGATAGGGAGGAGGAATGTATTGCAAACGATGGCGGTTATACGAGGAGCTATATGAACTCGGAGATTAGTGAAGATGATATAGTTATTGTTGCGGCGCGGCGCACGGCGATTGGCAGTTTCCAAGGTATGCTGTCATCTGTTGCGGCGCCGTTTCTTGGCGCGAATGCTATCGCTGCTTGCTTGAATGATATTGGCTTACGCGATAGAGCTAGCAGACAAAATTTGCCTGCAACGGCGGAGTTTACCGAAGCGTTCATGGGTTGCGTATTGAGTGCGGGACAGGGTCAAGCGCCGGCTCGTCAAGCAGTATTAGGTGCGGGTCTGCCGAGCAGTGTTGGAGCGACGACGATTAACAAGATGTGTGGTTCTGGCATGCAGGCGGTTATTGCCTCTAGAGATACTTTGCGCTGCGGGGATGGGGGAGCGATGATTGCGGGCGGCATGGAGAGTATGAGTAACGCCCCCTACCTTATTATGAATGCGCGCAGGGGCTTTCGCATGGGGCATGGCAGGCTTATCGACCATATGCTACTGGATGGTCTTGAGGATTCGTGTGAGCATATTGTAGGTATTAATGATAGCGCAGACAAGGTGCAAGATAAGAGTACTGACAAGAGTGCAGATAAGGCGATTGGCAAAAGTATGGGGGTTTTTGCTGAGGAGACGGCATTAGCATCGGATATTTCGCGTAAGGATATGGACGATTTTTCGATTCGTTCTCTAGAAGAAGCGCAACGAGCGAACAGAGATGGCAGTTTTGCCGCCGAGTTGTCGGCTGTTTCTATCCGCGCACGCGATGGAACTAGCACTATGTTTGCAGAGGACGAGCAACCGTTCAAGGGGCGAGTTGATAAGATAAGGAAGATGAAAGGAGCGTTTGTTGCGGATGGGCGAGTCACTTCTGCGAACTCGTCGTCGATTTCGGATGGAGCGTCGGCATTGATTCTTACTAGTCGTTCTTTTGCGGAGCGTAGTGGTTGGCGAGTTCTAGGGCGCATAGTTAGTAGTTCGTCGCATGCACGCGAGGCGTCACGCTTCACGCTTGCGCCGATAGATGCGTTGCGCAAGCTAAGCACTAGAAGTGGCTGGTCTCTAGATGAGGTTGATCTATTTGAGATAAACGAGGCTTTTGCGGTAGTCACGCTTGCTACGATGCGTGCGCTGGCTCTTCCTTTAGAGAAGGTTAATATAAACGGTGGTGCTTGTGCGCTTGGTCACCCGATTGGAGCTTCTGGAGCGCGTATTATAGTAACCTTGCTGCACGCCTTGCACCATCGAGGCTTGAAGCGAGGCATGGCAGCGATATGCATCGGTGGCGGCGAGGCACTTGCACTTGCGCTGGAAGTCGAGTAATGCTGAATAGCTTATAGTGGTAAAGGTTCAGTATCTTTTTCCATAAGTTTACAGTATGCGTGGTAGGTGTAGAAGACGGAGCGTCCGGCTTTATTTTTTGTGACGACTCCTAGTTTTTCCAATTTATCCATCGCTTTTTTAGCTGTCGGCGCGCTAATTTTTAGAGAGGAAAGCTCTGCTCGAGACAAGAAGAAGGGATTTCTTTTCAAAAGATTATGAATTTTACCGAGCGTCTGCGTGCTTGCTTCCTTGGCGATTTTTTCATCATTTTCTTTGAACAATTGAAAGACCTTCCCTAAGGTATCACAAGCTTCTCCTGCGGTTTCGGCGATACCTTGCAGGAAGAATTTCAGCCAAGTTTCCCAAGCGCCTTGTTCGCGTATTTTTTGCAAGTGATCATAATACTGCGCTCGTTGCTTTTTAAAATATAGGCTAGGGTAGAAGATAGCCTCTTTCAGTAGCCCTGCATGATATAGGTATAGCATTATCAGCATGCGCCCTATGCGCCCATTACCATCTGTAAATGGGTGAATTGTTTCAAACTGCGCGTGCAACAAGCCAGCCTTGACCAAGTGCGGTAAGTTGTCGTCCTTGTGGATGAATTGCTCTAGCTCGGCAATCAAGTCTGGAATTCGTGTATGTGTGGGCGGCACATATAGCGCATTACCTGGACGAGAGCCACCGATCCAATTCTGCGAGCTACGAAAAGCCCCTTTTTCAGAAGAAATTAGCAGTTTTGCATGGATATCACATAGCAAACGCCCCGAGATAGGCAATCTCTGTAGTTGCACTCTGCCGTATTCCATAGCAGTTATGGAGTTATGAATTTCTGTTAAATCACGACTAAATGTTTTATTTTTTTTTAATTTTTGCGCAGGCTCTTCTTGCAAGACTTCGTTCATAGAGAACTGTGTTCCTTCGATATGCGAAGAAATCAAAGCTTCCTTCACCGCGTATATTATATGCCACCAATTTTTATCTGGCACAATTTTAGCTGCAGCTTCCAAACTCCCTAGCGCGAGACTAGCTCGCTCTAGCTCGTGTGCGAGCTCACCTAGACGAATAGGTTCTTTTCGTGGCGGAAAGCGAGGAGGCACAAAAGAACGTACTTTCTCCTTACCGACGGAACTTATAAGGTCGTATTTACCCTCTCGCGTAACCGAGGGCTCTATGGCAGGCGGGATGGACATGAAAGTAGTGAAAGAAAAGTCCCTTTTTCTTTCACTATCGCAAAAATAACAAAAGAAAAACACCATTTTCTTTCACTATCTCAAAAACAACAAAAGAAGAACGCCCTTTTCCTTCACTATGCGGTACTTTTAGCATCGGAGTGGCAGGATTTGAACCTGCGGCCCCTGCCTCCCGAAGGCAGTGCTCTACCGGACTGAGCTACACTCCGAGTGGTTATTTTTGGCAACCAAACGGGCTCGTAGAGTTAATCGACAATGTATGGGAAGGGTTTATAGCAAGTTTTTCAGTGATATAGAAGACGCTATAGTTTGCTATATCATCTACTACGGCTTGCATTTTTTTGGCGAGTTCTGTTTTTATGTAGCGTCCTGCTGCGCTTCGACATTTTTGTCGTGTTGTGTGCCTTTACTTTTGTACATATTTTTTTCTAGGGTTTTAAGCGTATTTTTTTTGTTTTCGGATGATACTTCTGCTTGTTCTTCGGCTGTTTTGTTGATGATCTCTTGTTGCTGTTTTTCGGAGATTCGATTACCGCGCAACCCTTGCGCTAGGTGCATATTTATGTCGATTAGTATCTGTAGTTTATCGACTGTTGGTTCGGTTGAGAATTTGGTGCTATGCTTATCGATGAAGTGGCATAGAGTTAGCAGATCACCTCTTAGTTCTGGTTCGATTTCGGTTTCTTCTGATAGCAAGGATGATTGTATTACGGTCCATGCACGCCAGTTTAGGCGGACGATATCGAGCATTGTTTTTATATCGTCTGAGCTTTCTTTGCGCACTCTTTCGAGTCTTTTAGCGAGTTCGAACAAAGCCCATGCTTCTACCTCCCGCCCACCTGCGTTGCTTACAGCGAGCCGTTCGGTTTCTTCGTAAGGATTTAGGTTCATGTTGTGTATTTTATATTTTTTGCCAGCGTGGATGTGCTTATTCTAGCACATATTACAATATATTGACGAGACTTAAACTATTTCTGGTTTCGATTACCTGTAGAGTTGCGGCGAATTGTTGTGCGAGGGCGGAGAGTTCGACACCTGCTTGAGTTGTGTCTACGGAGGTTATTCTGTCTGCTAGAGTTTGTGTAGTTATTTCGATTTCCCTCTGCCTAGCTTGAGCGACTTGAAGAGTGGCGGTTGCGGCGGCGGCTCTTTGCCTTAGAGTCCGCAATCCGTCTCGAGCGTCATCGAATAGTATTTCTGCGTCGTTGAGTAGGGTTATACGATTTGTTTCAGCATCGGGGTCGCTTGGAGCGATTTCGAGAGCTCTTTTCACCAGACGAACAGCGAGGAGTAGTTGGTTTATAGGCTCACTACTACTAGAGCTTCCATATTCTATGCTCTGCCTTTCTTCGATATGAATAATACTATTTGCGCGTGCGCCGTATGCGATTTCGCCATTTGCGCCTGTTGGAGCGTCTGCGGCGTTTACGTCGTGATCTGCGACTCTATTGCTGGCAGCACTAGGAATGTTTCTCGCGCGGTCATCGGTATATGCGCTAGCGTCTGAAGGCAGAGCTATATCGACTAGACTTGTTATATCGCGCACGGGAGGTCCTGCGGTGTATCTATTGCCAGCGAAGATGTATCTTTCGCCTACTTTAGTGTTCAGCAGAGTTTGTATGGCTCGTAGCCTATTGTCGAAATCGCTCTGCCCGTTGTTGTCGCGCCAGCTCTGTACATTGAGTTGCGGTTGTAGCCCGTCCTCGATTATTTGCAAGAATGGCTCGATATGCCCCTGCAAGCCTTCGACTCTGTTAGTTCCGCTAGTTCCGACTGCGGCTGGTCTAAGGGCGATTTCGTATGAGTTTGTAATAGCTAGGACTTTGTTTATCCTATAGCCATCTTTTTTTGCGCGTTCGATGGTGCGCTGGAATGTTAGCACATCTGGCAAGTCTGTTCGATATGCTGAGAGTTCTTGGAATTTTTTTCCGTTTGCCAAACGGTCGCTAGTGCGTCGATATTGGGCGCTTTTTTCTGCGAGATTACGCAAATTTTCTAGGTTTGTTGCGTAGTGGCTCACGCGACTGCTAATGTATGCCATGTTACTTTAATTACTTCTCTTGAGTTACTTATCCTTGCGTTTTTTTTTCGGAGAATTCTTCAAAACTCCCTTACTGCCGTATGTATTATAAGCAAGAATAGTACCAAGCTATGATGTACTTGCCTGTTTAGGCTTTTCTCGTGTTTAGTGCGCTTGACATAATAATGAAAAGCCATTAGAACACTGATTATGAAAGTTAGTTCCTCATTGAAGACACTCAAGAACCGTGATCGGCATTGCCAGGTGGTGAGACGTCGTGGTCGCCTTTATGTTATTAACAAGCGTAACCCACGCTTTAAGGCACGGCAAGGATAGAAGAAGTAGGATAGAAGTTAGGGTTAACTGTTACAGCAAGCTACTGAGCTTGCTTTCTCGGGTAGTTGAGATTTGGGCTAGACTTGGTGGCTTTTTGTTGCTTTTAGTGTCTGCGGTGACGGCTGTTAGCGTTATTGGGCGCACTTTTTTTGCGAGTCCTATTCTTGGCGATTTTGAGATTACGGAATTGTTTTGCGCGATGGCGATTTTCATGTTTTTGCCATTTGCACAATTGCACGATGAACATACATATATTGATATTTTCACGCAGCGTAGTGGAGTTTTTTTTAAAAACGCGTGCCGTAAGCTAGGCGAGTTTATTTTTCTTGTTGGAGCGTTGGTGCTTTTGTGGCGCATGAGTTTAGGTGCGCTAGATCTGCGGCGAGCGTCGGAGGTAACGATGATACTAGGCTTACCGCGCTACTTTGCATTCCCGCCGATTTTGATTTCACTGCTGCTACTCTCGCTGGTGCTGGTGCTACAGATTATGGGACTTTCGCCGAAGATGACAAAAAGATGACAACTGGCATAGTTCTGCTTACGCTTTTGGCATTACTAGTTTTTCGCATTCCTGTTGCGGCGGCGATGATAGCGAGTGCTACGCTAGGTTTTTTTCTTCTAGATTCGCTACCGCAATTTTTAGTTTATTTGAAGACGTCGGCGTTTTGGCAATTTTCTTCTTATGATCTTTCGGTGGTTCCGCTTTTTATCTTAATGGGTCAGTGCGCTGCGCGTTCTGGTTTGAGTTCGAGCCTATTTCGCGCAGCCAGGGTAATGCTAGGACATCGACATGGAGGAGTAGCAATGGCGTCGATTGTTGGTTGCGCGGGATTTGCTGCGATGTGCGGTTCGTCGCTTGCGACAGCGTCGACGATGGGTCGAATAGCGTTGCCAGAATTGTTAGAGAACAATTACGATGGTGGTTTTTCGGCAGCGACTTTAGCGATAGGAGGCACGCTTGGTATATTGATTCCGCCGTCTCTGGTTTTGGTTATTTTTGCGATTATCACGGAGGCTAATATAGCGAAGTTATTTATCGCGGCACTTGTCCCTGGAATAATAGCGATGTTGCTGTATATTTTTGTTGTTTGGCTATACGCGCGTAGGTATCCGTTGAAAGCGCCTAGGGTTGCGGCGTTGAGTTTTCGTGAGCGTCGCGCTGCTGCATTGCGTGTTTTTCCTGCGCTTTTGACGATATTTGTTGTCATAGGAGGTCTTTACCTTGGTTTGAGCACGCCGACGGAGGCAGCGGCACTTGGCACGCTTTTAGTTTGTATTCACTTTGTAGTTTCGAGAAGATTTACGGGTATTTCGAGCGATGTTGTTGCGATTTTTTCAGACACCGCACGCGCGAGCGCGATGATATTTCTTATTCTTTTAGCGGCGGACTTGTTGAGTTCATTTTTATCGCTTGCTGGTTTTCCGCAGGCGATAACGCGACTAGTTATAGATAGCGAGTTAACACCGTACAGCATTTTGCTACTCTCGATGCTTTTGCTACTTGTTCTTGGATGCTTTCTTGACAGTTTATCGATCATAGTGCTTACGATGCCTTTGCTTTGGCCTGCGTTGAGCGGGCTTGGTTTTGGAATGGATAGCGAGAGTTTTCAGTTATGGTTTGGAGTTTTGTCATTGATTTTAGTTGAGATGGGGCTGATTACGCCACCTGTTGGTCTTAACTGTTTGATTATTCACCGCCTATCGGACGGCATCGCCTTGCGCCGTATATTTTCGGCGACGCTTCCCTTTTTGGGTATGGATGTTGTACGAATAGCTATGCTGTTGCTTTTTCCACAGATTGTGCTATTTCTTCCACGCCTGATGAGCCATTAGATATAGCATTGACTACGGCTTTTTGAGCGTCGCTTTTTATGTATGGATGCATGGGGATACTTAGAACTTCGCACGCGGCTTTTTCTGAGCGCGGAATGCCGCTGGAGACTATTGGACAATCACGGTATGCAGCTTGTGCGCATAGAGGCATCGGGTAATGTATGATGCAAGCGATATTGCCTTCTGTGCAAGCGTTCATGATTTTATCGCGTTTTTTTGAGCGAATAGTATATTGCCCCCATACGCAAGAACGCCCTTGAGGCACGGAAGGCGCGATGATAACATCTGCCTTTCCCCCCTGCTCGTCTGGCGCGAGCAAGCCTGCTTGTTGCATGAGGGTTTCATATTCTTCACTGACTTTTTGTCGCGCTTTGATTTCATCATCGAAGATAGTTAGTTTTGCGAGTAGCACTGCTGCCTGTATTGTGTCGAGTCGTGAGTTTGTGCCGACGATTTTATGGTTGTAGCGCTGTCCGCTGACTTGCCCGTGGTTTGCGAGCATGCGCACTTTTTCGGCTCTTGTGGTGTTTTGAGTAAATACTGCGCCGCCGTCGCCGTATGCACCTAGCGGCTTTGTGGGGAAGAAACTAGTTATAGCCCCATCACCGATTGCGATTGTTTTTTGCCCTTTGTATAACGCGCCGAAGCTTTGAGCGGCGTCTATGAATACGAATATATTTTCCTGTTTAGCGCACGCGAGTATATCGTCATATTCTGCAGGCAAGCCGTATAGGTCTACGGGCAAGACGGCTTTTGGCTTCAAGCCCTGTGTGCGTGCCTCTGATATAGCTTGCTGCAGACTTAGCGTATCGATAGTAAAGTCGTTGAGTATATCGACGAAGAAAGGTGTAGCGCCGCATATTTTGACGGCTGCGGCGGTTGCCGCGAAAGTGAAAGCGGGCACGAATACGGCATCGCCTATCCCGATATTTTCTGCGCGTAACAATAGAGCCAGTGCGTCTGTTCCATTGGCACAAGTTATTGTTTCGCTTTCCTCGCTAAGGTTTTTCAGTTGCGCCTCTAGTTCTGCGACTTCTGGTCCTAGGATGAATCTGCCGTGGGCTATTACGCGCTCGATTCTTTTTTTTAGCAAGTCGGAGATTTCTTCGCGCTGTGCTACGAAGTCTATAAAAGGTACAGCTTGTGGAGGTATGTTTTGAATGTTGATGTTTTGCTGAAGTTTTTTACAGGTGTTTACGAGCGAACGGATGCGGTTCGCCCATATTGATCTGCAGTGGAGATGTACGAATATCGCTTACGATTTCGATGGAAGGTCGAGCGTCGTCTATTCCCAAACCTTGTCCTTTTAAGACGGCACGATATACTTCTGTGTGTAAATCGCTGAAGCCGCTAGAGAATTCGATTTGTTTTCCATCCATAGAGATATTTCGGTATGGCTGATCTGGCATATTACCATTTGGCAGGTCGCTACGATCGATGGATAGATACCATCGCACTCTTGCTCGTTCAAACTCCATATAGCCTGCGACTCGATGCTTGTCGCGAACATGCACGATATTCAGTTTCACTTTTCCGAAGAGCAGTTGCAGCATGTCGAAGAAGTGTATTCCTATGGTAGTAGCCAAGCCGCCGGATTTATCTTCATTTCCCTTCCAAGAGATTTGGAACCACCTCCCGCGAGGAGTTATGTATGTTAGTTCGACGTCGTGTATTTTTTTCTTATCTTCTGATAGTTCTTTTTTAAGTTTTACAATATCTGGATGCAAGCGCAGTTGTAGAACGACGTTTACTCTGTGCCCAGTTTCGTTTTCCAGTTCTTGCAAACCATCCAAGTTCCATGGATTGAGCACCAGAGGTTTTTCGCACACGACATCTGCGCCTGCGCGTAGAGCGTATCGTATATGCGAATCGTGCAGATGATCTGGCGATACTATTCCGACATAGTTTATGGGTTCGCCGCGCCTATTGCATTGATCGACGAATCTTTCGAATCGTTCGAATTCTTTAAAGAAAGCTGCATCTGGGAAGTATTTATCCATGAAGCCGATAGCGTCATTAGGGTCCATTGCGACGAGCAAGTTTCCCTCGACGGCTTTCATTGCCTGCATATGCCTAGGGGCTACATATCCTGCGGCACCGATTAGAGCGAAAGTTTTTTTTCTACTTTTCATAGCGGAGTAATATATGGTTGATTATTCATTCGAGTATTTTAATTACTCCGCGCATTTCTAACCTATCGTAGCTTTATAGGCAACGCCTTTATGCTTTGCTTATACTTTTAGGCAATAAGTACAGCCCAGCGGCAAGGAACAATAGTATTGGTAGAAGCCCTAATCGATTATCTAGTAGCAGAGCTGTTGTAGCGGATACGGTGAGAGGTCCTAAGAATGCGGTAGCTTTTCCTGATAGTGCGTACCATCCGAAAGATTGAGCGGCGGCGTTTTTTGGAGCGAGCCTTGATAAGATTACGCGACTTGATGATTGCAAAGGTCCGAAGAACAATCCCATTGTTAGAGCGCAAATCCAAAAGCTTATTTTATCTGGTAGTATTATGAGTCCTGCTCCTAGTATTAAGACGGCTAGAATAGATGAGCGAACGACACGAAAAGCCCCGAGTCGATTTTCGATCATTCCGCCGCCGATTGCACCTATTGCTGCGGTTATATTCATCAAGATTCCGAAAATCAGAACATCTTTTATGGAGAATCCGTGCACGCTTGTAGCGAAAATTCCTCCGACGGCGAAGATTGTATTGACTCCGTCGCTGTAGAACATACGCGCGAGTAAGAATTTTGCAGTTATGGATAGTTTTCCGCGCTCGAAGATTTTCAGTCGAGTGCTTGTAGTATTTCCTAGCGTTTTAGCTGCTTCTGCGTCCTGTTTTCGCAATAGCATAATGAAGAATGGAATTGAGAATAGTAAGAACCAAATACTAGTTAATAAGAATACTGCGCGTATGTTTTCTCCATTTTGCTTTGTAAAGCCAAATGCTGGTACTTGTGGGTTTATGAGCAGTGTTAATGCGAGCATAAGAGCGCATAGCCCGCCTATGTAACCGCATCCCCAAGCTATCCCTGATAGTGCGCCGCGCTGCTTGTCAGGTAGGATGGTTGGTATCAATGCGTTGTAGAGGCAAGTTGACAGTTCGAAGGCTATATTTGATAAGCCGACTATTAGTAGCACCAGCCAAATTTCTCTTTCGCCTGGCACAGCGTACCACAACGATGCGCACAGCAAGATAGTTATTATCGAGAAGCAGAGCAACATTTTTCGCAAAGCTTTTTTGCGATCAGCCAACCTTCCGAGTATAGGTGCGCATATTGCGACGATGATAGCAGCAGCTCCTATCATCCAAGTCCAATAGACTTGTGCGAGTATATTATCGCGAACGATTACGGCAGCGAAGTATGCGGGAAAGACGAATGTTACGATTATGGTAGGGTATGCGGAGTTTGCCCAATCGAAACTGCACCATGCCCAGATTTCTTTTTTTGAAGCTATTTTTTGCGCGCTTTTAGTATTTTTTGCCATAGATTTTTTACCGATTGTTTTAGCCTAGCGATTTGTGCCTATGCTACTTGCTACTTACTTTATGCTTTTTCTTATTATTGCGTATGTCTATTTAGTATTCTATACTTTTGCGCTGTGGATAGTTTTATCTTTCTACTTATCGAGCGGGCGTAGCTCAGGGGTAGAGCGCAACCTTGCCAAGGTTGAAGTCGAGGGTTCGAATCCCTTCGCCCGCTTATAGCGATTTTCTTGGCATTGTATGATAGATGGGTGAGTTTTGTTGCGTTGTGCTATTATTAGGATATGTTTAGCTTCATTACAAGATGCTTACCTTTCTCTTGTGCGTTTGTAGCGTTTGCTGTGCTCCTGCATAGTATTTTTCTTGCGGATTTTGCAATAGGCGAAGATGTTTCTATAGCTGCCTTACATGAGTATTCCGAAGATTTTTCACTTGGCGTTTCACCTATAGTTTCACGGGGCGAGTTATATAGCGAGTTAACTAAGCGTGAGCGATCATTTGAGCCGTATTTTTTGAGTCTTCGCTTCGATGAGACTCACCTTCGTTCAGGTCCTGGTCGTCAATACCCAGCCTTGTGGGTTTATCGGCGTTTAGGAATGCCGCTGGAGATAGTAGGTAAACTAGATGATTGGCGCAAGGTTAGAGACTTTCAAGGAGATGTTGGCTGGATTTTGTCGAACCAATTACGCAGCGTCCGAGCTGTTATAGTAACGCTACCTGAGGTTGGTCTTTATGAGGAACCTAGTACCTCTAGTATGAAGATAGCGCGTTTAGGAAAGGATGTAGTGGGTCGAGTTAAGAGTTGCAAAGAGGATTGGTGCCGAGTGTTAGTTGGCAAGTATGATGGTTGGGCTAGACGCGGTGGCTTATGGGGTATCCGAAATGAGGAGCTGCTAAAGTGATTAGTAGTACGCGCCAGTATTTTGGAACGGATGGCATGCGAGGAATAGCGAATCGTTCTCCGATTACGCCATCGTTGGTATTATGTTTAGCGGAGGCTGCGGCGACTTTTTTTCGCAAGGGTAAGAAACGTCATCGAGTGGTTATAGGTAAGGACACGCGTCTTTCTGGCTATATGCTAGAGCCTGCTTTGACGGCGGGATTTGTGTCGCTGGGTTTTGATGTTACGCTAGTAGGTCCTATGCCGACGCCTGCGGTAGCTATGCTTACGCGCTCGATGCGAGCGAACCTTGGAGTAGTTATTTCAGCCTCGCACAACCCCTATTGCGACAACGGCATCAAGTTATTTGGAGCGGACGGCTTTAAGCTAGACGATAGGTCTGAGCAGCGTATCGAGGAGTTGATGCACGAAGACTTTTCTTCTCGTAAGCGAGTTAAGCCTGAGCGTTTAGGTCGTGCGAAACGAATAGAGGATGCGCCTGGTCGCTACATTGAGTTTGTAAAGAATTCTTTTCCGCGCGAGATCGACCTTAAGGGTTTGAAGATAGCGCTTGATTGCGCGAATGGAGCGGCGTATCGGGTTATGCCGCCGATTTTCCGCGAGCTTGGAGCGGAGATAGTAAGGCAGATAGGAGTAAATCCTGACGGTACGAACATAAACAAGGAACGAGGCGCGGCTTTTCCGAAGAAGATTTCGCAAATCACGAAAGAGAGTGGCGCGGATTTAGGTATAGCGGTAGACGGGGATGCTGATCGCCTGCTTGTTGTTTCTCCTCAAGGCAAGGTAATAGATGGTAACCACTTGCTTGCGGCGATTGCTAATCATCTTAGCGAAAGCGATGAGATGCAGGGAGGTTGTGTTGTCTCGACGATTTTAGCTAACTTTGGTCTTGAACGCTACCTGCGAGGTAAGAATATAGGCTTATTGCGCACTGATGTTGGTGACCGCTATGTTGTTGAGCGCATGCGAAATGCGAATTGCAATCTTGGCGGCGAGCCTTCTGGTCATATTGTCCTTACGGATTACGCGACGACGGGGGATGCGTTGGTAGCGGCTTTACAAGTATGCGCGATCATTGCACGCAACGGAGTTTCAGTGGATAGTTTTGAGCGTTTATTCGATTTAGTTCCACAGCGGACATTGAACGTTGAGATAGCGAACCACCGTAAGATTTTATTGGAAGCGTCGGTGCAAGATAGTGTTGCGAAGTTGCAACAGCGCCTTGCGAGCAAGGATGGTAGGTTGCTAGTGCGCGCCTCTGGCACGGAATCGGTCGTTCGAATAATGGGTGAATGCGAGGACGAGTTGCTACTATCGGATACTTTGGAGGCTACGCGCTTGGCGCTGCTTGCTGCATGACGCAGCTTGTTTTTTGCACTTATGATGAACTTATTGCGGGGGTTGAGGTAGCGCATTGCCGAGACGGTACGCTAGCGATTGGCAACTTTGATGGTCTGCATTGCGGTCATCGTGCGCTACTAGGCAGTATGCAGAATCATTGCGCTGTAGATGGTAGAGGCAAAAGCTTTCCTAAACCTTGGGTTGCATTGACTTTTGAACCGCATCCTCGCAGTTTTTTTGCGATGCGTAATAACGAGCAGATTGTAAATTTCAGATTATCGACTCCTGAGCAAAAATGCCGCTGGCTTGGAGAATCGCATCTTGGTATCGATAGGCTATTAGTTTTGCGTTTTGACGAACAGCTGGCTGGCATGCGTGCTCGAGATTTTGTGCGCCGTATCCTTATTGCTTCGCTAGGCGTTAGAGATTTGATAGTCGGTGAGGATTTTGCGTTTGGTTATCGTAGGGAGGGAACGCTAGCGACTTTACAAGAGATAAGTAAGGAGGTAGCGGCTAGTTCTGATAATAGTGCTTCTTTCACGGTGCATGCCTTCCCGATGTTGACAACCGAGTCGCTGGATTCTCTGAATGCCTTGAATAATAAAGGTGTAAATGAAAAGAGAAAGTATGCTTCTTCGTATGCACGGCAGCTTTTACGCGCAGGTAGATTATCGGAGTTAAGAGAGATTTTGGGTAGGAATTTTGAGATTGAAGGGATAGTGCAAAAGGGCAAGGGTTTGGGTAGCAAGTTAGGGTTTCCGACGGCGAACATTCTGCCGCGAGATTACTGCTACCCGCGTTTTGGTGTTTATTGCGTGCGCGTGCAACATATCGGGAATGGTAGTGCGGGTAAGGTTTATAACGCGGTTGCGAGTTTTGGCGAGCGTCCGACACTTGGCGCTGGTCTAGAACCTCTGCTGGAGGTGCATTTTTTTGATTATAAGGATGATCTTTATGGCACGAAGCTTCGCGTTGAGTTTGAAGAGTTTCAGCGTGCGGAGCAGGATTTTTCTTCGCTAGAGGAGTTACGCTTACATATTGAGAAGGATGTTTTGCAAGCGCAGGATTATTTTTCAAAGAATCCATTTCCTGCTAGCAGACGCGAAAATACTAAGCGCGAGTTATTATCGGCGGATTTATAGATGCGAGTTGTTATTATAGGAGCGGGTGGGCGCATGGGTCAGGCGTTGCTACGAGAGGCGGAACAAGATTCGGTTATCGATGAGAGCTTGGCGATTTTTTCACCGCGCCAGACGGACTTGAAGCGCAATGAGTTTCTACTACGAGATTTTGGTAAGGCACGAATAGCTTCGGGCGTTGAGGAGGTTTTACGCGCAACATCTAGCATTGGCGGAGCTGTTATCGACTTCACACCAGCAGCGTTAGAGCATGCGCGTATTGCGCGTGCTTGCGGCTGCGCGTTTGTTTGCGGCACGACGGGCTTTAGTACTAGCGAGATGTCTGCATTGCGTGACTGCGCGAGCGGTTGCGCGTTGGTATATGCGGCGAATTTTTCTTTAGGAATAGCTTTGCTATCTAGTTTGGTTGAGAATGCGGCGCGCGTGCTACCTTCGTTACGCTACGATGCGGAGATTATGGAGATGCACCACCGCGAGAAGAAGGATTCGCCCTCTGGTACGGCACTGCGTTTAGGAGCGGCGATAACAGCGGGTCGTGGTTGTGCGGTAGTTGAGAGTAAAGGTGATAGGAGTGGTGTACGCAAGAGTGGCGATGTTGGCTACGGAGTATTGCGAGGTGGTTCGATAGTTGGCGAGCATCGTGTCATGTTTGCGGGTGAGTATGAGCGTCTTACGCTTAGCCACGAGTCATACTCGCGCGCGGTTTTTGCTGAGGGCGCACTAGCCTCGGCGCTCTGGCTGCGTGACAAGGCTACGGGCTTTTACACTATCAACGATGTATTGAGCTTACAGCCGTGAAATGACTATGAAACCTTAAATTGAAATAAAAGATGTGTGATTAAATCACATTGAGTATAACAAGCATTTTAAATTTTATACGGTTTTATTGACAGCATAGGGATATATTAGTTTAGACTATCGGTTATCTGGGGTGGTAGGATTCGAACCCACGATCACGAGACCAAAACCCGTTGCCTTACCGCTTGGCTACACCCCATCGTATTGCTTTTCAGCATAGCTGCATTGGTTGCATAATAGCGAATGCCCGAATTCTCAGCAATAGATTAAGCGTCTAGGAACTGCGTTGCGATGGCATTAGTGTGCGGTATATTTTGTAGTTTTGTTACAGCCTTCCGCTCCATCCCTAATTTGGTAAGCCCGAAGCAAGCCGAGCCGCTACCGGTCAAGCGAGCACAAAAGACTTCACTGCAAGCGGCTAGAGCCTGTAGTCGTTTTGCTATGTTATGGTCTATTTTGCAAGCGACCTGCTGCAAGTCGTTCTGCGTATGCTTTAGTGCTTGCTCGATATTTTTATCATCTATGCTTGTCTTGAGTCGGTTTTTGTCTGAGTCTGAATTATTATCTTGGTCGTAGTAATGATATACCTTGCGCGTGGATAGACTTTCGCCATAGAGGAGCACGACTCCGCAAGGCGGTAGAGATTTGCGAGCAACTACTTTTTCTCCTTTTCCAGAAACGAAGAGATGGTTTGTGAAGCCCTCTAGCATGAACATTGGGATATCGGAACCTACGGATTTAGCGACTTCGAGCCAGAATTTTTTTGAGAATTTGAGCCCCCGTTGCTCCAGTTGTTTTTTTGCATACAGAAGGAATGTAGCGGCATCGCTAGACCCGCCGCCGAGTCCAGCACCTACGGGTATTGCTTTATGTATGACTATCCGCAAATGTAAGTTTGAATAGATACTACGCGCGTTTTCGTCGTCGGCGATGGCTCGCTCGAGTGCGCGAGCAGCTAGCATGACGATATTTTTTTCCCCGCGCATAGCGTTGGTATTGAACTTTGCGATGTTACTATCCGTCGCCAAACGATTACGAACCTGCAAGCGTATGCCGCCGTGAGTTAGCTGTTCTATATGTATGGTATCGTGCAGATTTAGCAATGCTACCGATGTTTCGATTTTGTGCAAGCCATCGCACGATGCCTCGTTGCTTTCTTGTAGCGAGCGTTCTTCTGTACGAGCAGTTATGCTTTGTTTTTGCTTTTGTTTTTTTTCGACACGCAAGGATAGATTTATCTTTGCGTTAGCGATTAGTGTTTTTGTTATGCTGTTTTTTATTTTATTCAGTTAACCCATTGTCGATCTTTTTCTGCACGCGCTGTAGCAATTTTTGATCTTTTGTTTCGAGCACGAGCACGCGTTGCCACTGGTATCGAGCTTCGATCTGCCTTCCGACCTGCCAGTATACATCGCCTAGGTGATCGTTGATTGTTGGGTCTTGCGGTTCGAATGTAATTGCTTTTTCGAGAATTTCGATAGCGTCATCGTAATCTTTCAAGCGATAGTGAGCCCATCCGAGAGAATCGGTAATGGCACCGCTTCGTTGTCGCAGAGTAACGGCTCGCTGTAGCATTTTTAGAGCTTCTTGATATCGCTGGTCATCCTTTAACTCGAGCCATGAATATGCGAGATAGTTCATGACCATTGGCTGTTCTGGAGAAATTTTTAGTGCGTTTAGAAAATCGCGTTCTGCGCGCTTCCAGTCTCCGCTTCGCTCGAGTGATATACCGCGTTCGTATAAAACCCTCCAGAATCCTTCGGGCATATTGCCATCTTCGATTGCGATTTTTTCTTCGTATACTTTGATTGCTTGATCGAAGTATTGCAGAGCTTGTTGATGTTTTCCGGCTATCCGCAAGAAAGAGGCTGCGTACCACGAAGCGATAGCTTCGTTTTTATTCTGGCTTTGCATTTTTTCGAGTATGTCTACTGCGTCATCGATGAGTTCTTTTTTGCGCAGTATTTCTGCCTGTTGCAATAGACTCTGTCGGTAGTATAGGGATTTTTGTTTGACCTGCCTTGCGATGTTTAGAGCTTGATCGAATTGTTGGAATTCGCTAAGTGTTTCGCTAAGTAGTAATTTTGCATATCCTGAGTTTGGGTCTGTCTGTTGGGCCAATCGAGCGAGCATTAGTTTTGCACCTGGCGAACGTTCTGCGCTAGCGAGATCGGCCAATGACCTAGCGAGGAAGAAGGCGGCTATTTTTTTATTATTGCTAGGCAGCCATTGTTCGTAGTTTTCATTTTCGATTCGTTGAGCGATTTCGTCGAGGAAGAGGCTTCTAGCCTGCAAAGGTGTGCGGAAATACTTTAGTTGAGCCAAAGCGACATCTTTTTCTCCCTGTACTGCGTGGTGGGTTACTTTTGCCCACATTAGAGATAGGCTTTCTTCGCCTTTTGAGTTAGCGCGGCTTCTCTCGCGCAGTATTTCTCGTGTATTTTTACTATTTTTTCTTGCCAAAGCTGCGTAGAATCGCATTAGTTGTGCGAACTCATTTAGTGCTTCTTTTTCTAGTTCGCGTAAGGCGATTTTTTCTCCGTGCGTATCGTTTAGAGCGAAAGAGGTCCAGAATCGATATGTTGGAGCTCCGTATCGCACGAAATCGCCAAATCCTGACAAGTCTCCGATAATTTCACGAGCTTCTTCGTATTTTCCGCGTTGTATATTGTAGGAAGCGAGGACGAACTTTGCGATAAATCCGTGTACATCGTTGGATTTTTTCAAGCGTTTTGCGGTGGGTATGGCTTTATCGAACTCGCCTATGCGCATATGAGCGAGCATAGCTCTTTCATAGACTTGTTTAGTACGTATTTTTGCAGTTACGCGTGAAGCTATTTCTGAAGCTTGTAAGAATTCTTGATCTGCCTCTGCGTGCGCTAAGGCGAGGTAGTCTCCGACGGGATTATGCGTGTAGTTACTTTTTCCGAGCAAATTTTTTGTTTTTTCGGCTATTTGCGAATTTTGTATTTGCGCTAGCCACTCGCCGAGCGACAAGTTGACGTATGAGTGTAAAGACTTAAACGGCGATTTTTTTTCGTTATCAACGTCTGTATTGTTTTTGTCGGTGAATTTCCCCAGGAAGTTTTTCCAAAATTCGCGAATTACTTCGTCCATATCTTGCGCGAGATTTTGTTGCAAGGTTATTTTACTTTGTATGCCTTGTTGTTGTAGCAGTGTTTCGCTTGAAGCGTTGGCGTGCTGTTTTTCAAAGATTGCGGATAGGAATGCGAGCACTATTAACGCAAGAAAGGCATTTAGCACGAATTTCTTTTTGCTGCCTATTTTGTTTATGTTATTTTTGCGCATATTTGCGAATTGTGAATTCATTTTGTTGAGTTATGCACCTTTTTGCTCGCGCGAGATTCTATCCCATAATTGAGCATATATTCCGCGATTTCGCAATAGTGCGTTGTGCGAACCGGATTCGTTGCAGTATCCGTTTTCGATGACATATATGTTGTCGGCGTTTTTGATAGTAGTTAATCGGTGTGCGATGGTTATTACGGTACGCTTGCGCATTACGCGATCGAGAGTTTTTTGTAGCAGCCTTTCGGTTTCGTTATCGAGAGCGGCGGTAGCCTCGTCGAGAATTACGATTGGAGCGTTTTTGTAAATAGCCCTAGCGAGTGCGATTCGTTGCTGTTGTCCGCCGGACAATCGGAAGCCTTTTTCGCCAATTTCGGTATTCACTCCGTCTGGCATTTGAGCGATAAAATTTTCAGCTTCTGCGTCTTCGATTGCGCGTTGCAAACGTTTTTCGTCGATTGCTTTTACACCTAATGCGATGTTATTGCGTAGGCTATCGTTGAATAGCCCGATATCTTGAGATACATAAGAGATTTGGTCGCGTAGACTTTTACTTGTGCGTTGCTCGATATTTTGCTTATCGATGAAGATTTGTCCTTTGTTTGATGAATAGAATCGTAGCAGTAAGTTCACGATAGTTGATTTTCCAGCACCTGAAGCCCCGACGATAGCGACTTTTGTACCGCCCTTGACCTTAAATGAAAGGTTGTTTAGGGCTGGAGGGCGGGTTGTTTTTGCTATTTGAGAATAGTTTGTGCTTGTACTGGCGTTAGATTTCACCTGTTTAGATTCGTCGTGGTATACGAAGTAGACGTTGCGAAATTCGATATCGCCGTGGGTAACGATTAGTTTTTTTGCGCGTGGCTTATCACGCACTGTTGGCTTTTGCTCTAATGTTTGATACAGGTTTCCGATTGCTGCGATACTCTCTTGCAGATCGATGTTTAGGTTTACGAGCGTACGTACTGGCTGCAATAGTAGAAGCAGCGCTATTACGAAGGACATTACGCCGCCGATAGTTAATGATCCGTCGTGTATTTGCCACCCTCCGATTAGGACTACGCATGCGAAAGATAAGCCTGCGATTATTTCGACGATGGGCATAGCGGTTGCTTGGGCGTAGCTTGTGCGTTTATTCCAAAAGAATAGTTTTTCGAAGTATATGAATGCGTTTTTGATATATTCGCTTTCTGCGTTATATGCCTTTATATGTCGAATTCCTTTAAATGATTCGTCGAGAAATTTACCAGTATCGCCTATTTTTTTCTGTGTCTGCAAAGCTACGAGCCGAGTCCTTTGCGAGAGCCACCGAACTGGAATGAAGATAAGAGTAATAAATAAGAAAGTAATTAAGGATAGGGACCAATCGGTATAGAACATATTGAATAGGTAAGCGATGACGAGCACACCGTCTCGCAAGAATGATACGAATAGCCTTGAGAGGCTATTTCGAATGAGATGCATGTTAGCCATCATCAAAGAGACATATTTACCGGTTGCCTCTCTTTGCATGAAAGCTAAGTCGTTGTGCATGAGGTGTTTGTATAGGACTTTTTGTAAATCACGAAAGATGGCACTTCCGACATAACCGCTTTGCGATATTTGTATATAGTAAGCGATGGCTCTTAGTACTGAGAAAGCGAACATAATAGCCATCAGCGTATATAGAGATTTTGTGCTACCTGCTGCGAATCCTTTATCGAGCAGAGGCTCTAGTAGCCGCACTTGTGCGAAAGCAGTCAGGGAGAATATTACTAAACCTATGGCAGCGAGAGCTATGCGTAGCTTATAGCGCCATACATATTGGGAAAGGAATAGCCGTGCTACGCGCGAGTTTTTTATTTTGCTTGCGCTTGCTGCTAATTTTATTTTTGCATTTTTATTATGCACGTTTTATTTCCTGCTACTTTAGTAGAGTTTTTAGTAATTATATTCGCAAATAGCTAGTAATAGCGTTTATTTTTTATAAAAATTGTATATTAGGACTTACTGTATTTTGCGGTGCGTGTATTTGAAGGAGTGTTTTACGATGTCGAGAGAAGATTACGATATAGCGATAGTTGGCGCGGGGCCTGGTGGCTATGTTGCGGCTATTCGCGCGAGTCAGTTAGGAATGCGCACGGTTTTAGTTAACGAGTATGCAAGGGCTGGAGGCACCTGCCTTAATGTTGGTTGTATACCATCGAAGGCTCTTTTGCACTCGACGATGTTGTATGAGCGCACGGCGAGTGGTTTATCAAGCCATGGCATAAGTACGGGCGAGGTTTCGTTTAGTTTGTCGAAGATGCAAGAGAGGAAGGATGGGATAGTAGATTCTCTTGGTAAGGGTATTGCCTTTCTTCTTAGTAAGAATGGCATCACCTATATTGAGGGATTTGCGCGCTTGCGCAAGGATGCCAAGTCTTCTGGCGCTGGCTGCCTATTGAGCGTTGCTAGTTCTGGTAAAAATGGCTTGTCGGGCAAAAAGGGTAATAGCAAGCGAGAGCCTGAGCAGGAGATACGGGCGCGTAATATCATTTTAGCGCTTGGCTCGAAACCGCACTTATTGCCTAGTTCTATTGCTGAGGTTGACGAGAAGATTGTTTTGACCTCGACTGGTGCGCTTGCGCTTACGGAGGTTCCGCGTCACTTGGCAGTTATCGGAGCGGGTGTTATCGGTTTAGAGTTGGGCTCTGTGTGGGCGCGCCTTGGTAGCGAGGTTACGGTTATCGACACGCTTGATTGTATTGGTGGATTAGATGCCGACCTTTCGCGCGAGTTCCAGAAGATTTTAGAGAAGACTGGTCGCAATAGCTCGAAAGATGAGAAGTCAGGCATGAAGTTTAGACTGCAGACTGGTTTAGTTTCGTTGAAGCGAACGAAGGCTGGACTTGCGATAACGACTAGGAAGCAGTCGACTACGGCTGGTGGCAGCACGAATGGAGTTAGCGCAGGAACTGGAGAATCTTCTAGTGAGGATACTTGGCATGCCTCGCACGCGCTACTTGCGATTGGGCGTAAGGCGGCGAGCGAGGATATGGATTTGGGTTCGGCTGGTGTTGAGTGCGATGCACGTGGATTTATTGAGGTTGACGGAAGCTTTCGCACGTCGGTTGCGGGGGTTTATGCGATTGGTGATTGTATCGGTGGTGCGATGTTGGCGCAC
>JABAAW010000029.1 GCA_014238535.1 Alphaproteobacteria bacterium | reverse complement strand
GAAGGGTAGAAGGAATAATAAATGTGATAAAAAAAATAAAACACGGTAGCGGTGTACAAAAAATATACGGAGTAGACGTCTAGTGAAAAATCCCGTCGAGCGCATAAACATAAGCAACAAACGAGTAATGACTCGGAGGAAAGACCTTGCAATCGATAACGCGAAACGCGCACAAGCTAGCGCACAAATAGTAAAAATTTTCGCAAGGTGAACATAGATAAAACTAAACGCACTCTTAAAAAATATTCGCAAGCGCGAATGTAAGCCTGAATATATCCGCATAAACGCTAACCTCTTCATCGATTAGTCACAAAAAGCAAGGTAAGCAGGCGCATAAACAACAAGCAACAAGCCAACAAGCAACAAGCCAACAAGCCAACAAGCAACAAAAACTGGCAACAAAAACTGGCAACAAAAACTGGCAACAAAAACTGGCACATAACATAAAACTATAGGGGAAGCGTAAAAATACTCTTTATAATTACTACAAAATTACTATAAGCCTACTATAAACATCTTAAATACCTTCACAATCCATTCTTCATAAGCGTCAAATAACTACTCGGCGCGATAATAAAATAATTTGCAAATTATTTGCAAGAAACAGCAGGCAGCACTTCGCTAGCTGCTAAATTCATTCCCCCCAAAGCAAAAAAACCGCGCCAAATATAGCTTTTACAGGTCGATACGCATGCGAAACAAAATTCCAGAAAAAATAGCGTAAATACTCGATTCGTAGTTTTTTTCGTTGCATAACCGAAACAACCTCACAAAAAATAGCCAAATACCTACATCGTTCCAAGGAACTAAATTTTATAAAAAGACCGTAAAACCTAGACTAATCATAATTATAGTTGCAGAAGCGAAACGATAGCAGCCCCATAAAATAAGCAGGGGAAGTTATTTTTTTAAAAAACATACGATACCTAATAACAGCCAAAGCAATTCCTATAGGTTATAGCTCAATCTTTTTGTATACATTAACTGATGAAAATAATTCGCTCCGCTACAATCTTTGCAACCTGGACTGCCATAAGCCGAATACTCGGATTCGTACGCGATATTCTTTTCGCTATAACCATCGGCGCAAACGCCATCGCAGATGTCTTCATCTTCGCATACAGATTCCCGCATCTATTCCGTACGATACTCGCCGAAGGGGCCATGACTTCTTCCTTCATTCCCATATACCAAAAAAGGCGAAATAATATCAAAACAGACAAAAGCAAAAATCAAGCGCAAGCTAGCGCATTTGCTAACTCAACACTGATACTGATCGTCATCGCATCGACAATCATAACGCTAAGTATCGCTATCGCTATGCCACATGTAGTCTCGACCATCGCCGTAGGATTCAAAGCGACAATAGATAAATACAACCTCGCCGTATCGCTAGCACGCATCGCTATCTTCTACCTACCTCTAGTCGCAACTACCGCTCTGCTTTGCGCAATTCTCAGCGCGCACGGATTCTTCGCCCTATACGGCGCAATGCCCGTAATTCTAAACGCCGCAATGATTACAGTACTATTGCCAACCGCACTGATAGACCTAAAACCAGAAACCATCGCTACTATGGTTCTATACACCATCGTCATAACCGGCGGCATACAAGTAGCTATAACGCAACGCGCTTGCAAGCGCATAAACGCAAATCCCGTAACATTAAAAACTTCCTACAAAAGACAAAAAACTGCAAAAAACAAAGCAGACCAAAAAAACTTCCTGATACTATTCGCCGCGGCAATCGGCGGACACGGATTCGTGCAAATAACCTTCCTAGTAAACCAGTTCTTCGCATCAAAAATGCAGGATGGTACAATCGCCGCGATATACTACGCCGAAAGGCTAGTTCATCTGCCCATCGGAATCATCGCCGTCGCTATCACTAATGTAATGCTACCAGAAATCTCGCGCTTGCGAGCACAAGGCAAAAATAAAGCACTAGGCGAAACACAAAATCAAGCCTTCGCAATTCTAATCGCCATAACTATCCCTTGCGCAATTGGACTCGCTTCCCTAAATCAATCCATCATATTTACCCTGTTCCAATACGGTGAATTCTCAAGTAGCGCAAGGATACAAACCGCTAACATCCTCGCCATTCTCGCCATCGCGCTGCCCGCTTTCGCTATGCTAAAGCCAATGCTCGCAACTCTATTCGCATTCCAAAAACCAAAAGCAGTCTTGCTGCTCGCAATACTCTCGCTAGTCGCAAACATACTACTAGTCTACAATCTAATACCTAGATACAACTACATCGCAATACCCATCGCTATAACAATCGCAGCATGGGTGAACCTATCCGCTCTTGTTAGCCTTCTAATCCTAAAGCGTTATTGGAACATAAATAAAAACTTCATAATAAAAATAGCCAAAATCATGCTCGCCGCAATAATAATGTGGCTAGTATTAAAGTTAGAAAATCATTTCATACATAGTCTAGATTTGCTAAACAGCAATACTAAAATCCATGCGCGCATAGCAAGCCTCGCAAGTCTAATAATCATACCCGCAATAGTATATGCAAGCGTCATAATACTCACAAAAACATTCTCTTTTAGACAAACTCAACAGACAAAAAATCATAACTAAATTATAAAATTAACTATGCAAAAAAGCATCGAAGCCATCTTCTCAGGCATACAGCCAAGCGGAAAACTACACTTGGGAAACTATCTTGGCGCAATACAAAACTGGGTCAAATTACAAAACATAGCAAAGCAAAACATATATTGCATAGTCGACTGCCACGCAATAACAGTACCGCAAACACAACTGCAAAAAAATACCTTGCACCTAGCAGCTGAACTCATCGCTTGTGGAATCGAACCGCAAAAATCTATCCTATTCGTACAATCAGACAATAGCCATCATACAGAACTAAACTGGATACTTTCTTGCACTGCTCTTATCGGGTGGCTCGCAAGAATGACGCAGTTTAAAGAAAAAGCCTCTCGCGAGCGCGAAAATGCCAGCGTCGGATTATACGCATACCCTACTCTAATGGCTGCCGATATATTATTATACAAAGCAACCCATGTACCAGTCGGCGAAGATCAAAAACAGCATCTAGAGTTAACAAGAAACATCGCTCAACGATTCAATAATATCTATGATAGTAACATCTTCACAATACCAGAGCCTCTGATACTAGAGGTCGGGGCTAGGGTCATGTCGCTACGCGATGCAACCGCAAAAATGTCGAAATCCGCCAAATCCGAAATGAGCATGATAAACCTAACCGACAGTAGCGAGCAAATAGCTATAAAAATTCGTAAATCTAAAACCGATGCCGACGCAATTCCTAGCGAAACTCAAGGCTTGGAAAATAGGTTGGAGGCAAAAAATCTGATAGGGATATACGCCTCGTTACAAAATTGCTCATTGCAAAGTGCCTTACAGAAAATCGGCGGCTACAGCTTCGCAAAATTCAAAGGCGAACTAACCGAAATGCTTATCGATAAAATAATCCCTATCGGAAATGAAATAAATAAACTGAAAGAAGACGAAAATCATCTAAGAGGGATACTCGCGCACGGTGCCGAACAAGCCAAAAAAATAAGTAAAACTACATTACGCACAGTGCGCGAGGCAGTAGGATTCTATGCTCCGTAGCATAAGAAAATTTTAGAATTGGACGCTTGGTGCTTGGTGCTTGGTGCTTGGTGGCTCGTTTGCGTTGCCTGACGGACGCACTCGCCACAAGCACAAGGTAATATCAAGGTAGTAAGGAGAGTCGTTAGACTTTAGTTAGTCTACTTAAAGGGAGCGCGGAGACTCGTCCTCGCAAAAAAAAGAAAATTTTAGAATTGGGCGCTTGGTGCTTGGTGGCTCGTTTGCGTTGCCTGCGGACGCCTCTCGCCACAAGCACGCGAGGAGAGTTGTTAGATTCTTTAGGTAGTCTACATAAAGGGAGCGCGGAGACTCGTCTCATGGGACTCGTCCTCGCAAAAAACAGAGAATCTATTAGTTACGATGAACTAATTTAAAGGGAGCGCGGAGACTCGTCTCATGGGACTCGTCCTCGTAAAAAACAGAGACTCTATGTAGTTACGATAAACCAATTTAAAGGGAGCGCGAGGGACGAGTCCCTCGCAAAAAAAAGAAAATTTTAGGCTTTGGTGCTTGGTGGCTCGTTTGCGTTGCCTGGCGGACGCCACTCGCACAATTCCATAATAATAATCAATAAAAAATCAATGTCGCTCCGCAAGAAGCTAATATAGCTCCAACCCACGCAAGCGCCGACGGCGGATAGCCATTCCTTATCCATAGTAACGGCAACATCAAAACCGGACTCAACGACGCTAAACTCGCTACGATACCAGCATCCGCTCCAGAAAGCGCATACAAATATAAACTCGCTCCTATTACCATACCAAAACAACCGCTCAATACCGTAATTCCCATACCCCTATAACCAATCGACTCACGCGCGCGAAAATACCTATAAGGCATAAGCAAAATCATAAAATAACAAACAACAGAACCAGCAACTCGCAATGTCGAAGCTATCAAAGGATCAACTCCCGCAGACATCACAGGACGCGCAACTAACGCTCCTAGCGCATGGCTCAATGCCGCCAAAAGCGCTACGCACAAATTCAATCCTATATTACCCCTGTTCTCCTCCCAAATATCCAACATGTCCGCTCGCTTGCCATACAATACCGCTATCGATATACCAATAAACGTCAATACAACTCCTATGCTCTGAGTCCAAGTCAGATACTCCGATAAAATAAATAAACCCAGCAACGCCGTGAATGGCGCATGCAACGCAAACATTATCGACGTGCGCCGAGGACCCATGCGCGATAAAGTGAAAAATAATGCCGTGTCACCTACAAAAATACCTATAAAGCCAGACAATACCAATAACCATACCTCCGACATAACCGGAAGACGACCATACGAAAAAAAATAACTGCAAATTAATAATATCCAAAATACATGAAACATTCGCCAACGGTTAAAACTAACCGCACCAACTCGCATCGTCGTGTTCATCGCTATAACTCCACCGATAGCCCAGCACAACGCCGCCAATAACGCCGCTCCCAACGCTACCCTATCAGCAGGCATCCAAAACAACTCAAATACATAAACCTAACACTACTGCTGGTTCTCTAATGAAGCCCTCAAAGATCGAACATCATGAACTACTACCTCATCATTCTCCTGCTGCAAACTCTGAACACGCTTTATCGCATGCATTACCGTCGTGTGATCACGACCCCCAAACTTACGACCTATCTCAGGCATCGAACGATTCGTAAGGTGCTTCGCTAAATACATCGCTATCTGACGAGGGCGAGCTATCTCGCGCGAACGACGCTGCGAACTCAACTCACCAGAACTCAACGAATAGTGCTCCGATACCTTACGCTGAATGTCGTCTATCGTAACTCGCTTGCGCTTGTGCTGAAACAAATCACTCAACAAATCTCGCGCAACTTCAACCGTCATCTCACCCTCGCTCATTCGCGCATGCGCCTTAATACGATGCATCGCTCCATCCAATACTCGAATAGATTCAGATACCTCACTCGAAACAAAATCCAATACCGCATCCGATATAGTCAAACCGCTAGACGCAACGCGATCCGATACTATCGCTCGACGCAACTCCAATGATGGCGGCTGAATACGACACGATAAACCACCAGAAAATAACGAACGTACCCTCGCCGTAACTCCTTCCAAATCACTCGGAGAGCAATTCGACGTAACCGCTATACGCTTGTTCAAACGCAACAGCGCATCAAGCGTGTGCATCAACTCCTCTTGCATCTTCTCACGACCGTTGAAAAAATGCACATCATCGAGTAGTAAAACATCAACAGAACGACAACGAGATTTAAATGACTCGATCGTACGATCCCTGATCGCACCAACAAACCCTTGCGAAAACTTCTCGCCAGTCAATAATAAATAACGAAGACCGCGGTGCTCCAGCGATAAGTAATTCGCTAACGCATGCAATAGGTGAGTCTTACCCAAGCCTACGCCGCCATATATAAATAACGGCGAGTGACCCAACGATTGCGTGTCCGGTAATGCTCGCATAACAGAATGCGCTACTCGATTCGACGAATCCGTAATAAAATTGTCAAACTGCCAGTGCGGATTCGCAACATCCGATACAGGCGGGGCATAAGAGCCAGGCAACGATGGCGATGCCAACGACTCAATAGAATCTAAATCATGCGCAGAACTGATAACTACCGAACGAACCTCAGGATTCAAATCTCGCCATAACTGCTGCAAACGAAGACGGTAGTTCTGACATACCCAAGAACTTATCGCAGAACTCGGCGCAAATACATGCACTACTCCTTCCGACGAATCCCATTTCTCTAATGTCAATATCTTAATCCATTGGTCATACGCCGATTCTCCTACCTCACTACGGATGATCGCTCGCATGCGAGACCACTGGTTATCCATCTTCATACTCATAAATATAATAAATGCACCAAAGTGCCATGCCTCTGTAAATAATGTAAATCAAAGATCAACTCGCGCTAAAACGCAGAAGACGAATCAATATCTTGTATGAGTCACTACGCAGTAAGGGCGGGGAGAGGTCAACTTGGAAAAATCTAAAAATACTCGTTTTTGCAAATAAAATGCTTGAAAAATAGAAACCCCATAAAGACAAAGATACGCGTGATGGGCGATACAATCTCAAAAGTAAAAACAAATATGCGCTTGATATACATAGCTTTTATAAAAAAAAGCACAAGGAATAATCAGCGCTACAAGCAACAAAGCAAACGCACTCAGAGCGCGATTCGCAGCAGCGCGAAAAAACTACTCAACAAAATTCGATAGGCTCAAATAAACAGCAGTAGAAAAACTACGCTCAATCGCAAAAACAAAAAATAGACAAATAAAAATTAACGAAAACGCTCAACTACTATAATCAGAGCCATAAAGCAAAAACGGAAGCCATTCCGTAAGCCAAGGAAACATAACCGTCGCTAGCAAGCCCAATAACTGCAAAAATATAAACGGAACTACTCCCTTGTAAATAGACAAAGTACTAACGCTACGCGGCGCAACCCCTCGCAAGTAAAACAACGAAAAGCCAAACGGCGGCGTCAAAAATGATGTCTGTAAGTTCATCGCTATCAATACCCCCAACCATACAGGGCTAACTCCACTCAATAGCAATATCGGCGCAGTCAACGGGACTACAACAAAAATAATCTCGATAAAGTCTAGGAAAAAACCCAACAAAAATATCAACAGCATAACTACTACTAACTGACCAACAAAGCCGCCAGGCAGGCTCAGCAGAAACGACTCGATCAACTCGTCCCCCCCTAATCCGCGAAACGATAGCGAAAACATCATCGCGCCTATTAAAAGCACAAATATCATCGACGACGATTCCATCGTCCGACGCATTACCGAAGTCAATATCCCCGCACGATAGACGACCAAACCCGCATAGCAAACAACAAAAAACAAATATAAACCAAGAAAAACCGATACCCATATCGCAGCGCGATCCCAAAACGGCGCCGCAAGACGACCGATACGCATGTCAAAACAGGTGCTCAATACAAGCATCGATATAAACGATAGCAAGCCGCTGAATACGATATAGCGCGTGCGTACTAGGCTTACGCGACTATCAGCATTAGAGGAAAACTTCAACGCTCCTAAAAGCAAACCACCGATCGCTCCAACTGCCGCTGCTTCGCTAGAGGTCGCAAGACCAAATAATATCGAACCCAATACCGCTACTATCAAGAGCAGCGCAGGTAAAATCGCCAAAACAAAATCAACAAAAGTCACCGCTGCTAGCGACGAGCGCGGAACCGCAGGCGCCGACGCAGGGCGAATATAAGCATACGCAACCTGATACAATATATATAGGCTGATCAGTAAAATACCGGGCAGCAACGCTCCCGCAAATAAGTCGCCTATCGCTATCGGCTCAGGAGAAAAATTACCAAGGCTATGCTGCGCCGCTACATACGCATGCGATATCTGGTCACCAAGCAATATCAATACTATCGACGGCGGAATAATCTGACCCAAAGTGCCAGAAGCGCAAATCATGCCACACGCAAGCGACGGCGAATAGCGGTGCTTTAGCATGCTCGGCAACGAAAGCAAGCCCATCGTTACTACCGTCGCTCCCACTATCCCCGTCGAGGCAGATAGCAGACCACCTACTAACGCAACAGATATGCCTAATCCGCCTCGCAACCTACCAAATAGCGAGCCCATCGTTTCTAGCAACTCTTCCGCTACCTTCGAGCGTTCTAGCATAAAGCCCATGAAAATAAACATCGGCACCGCTATCAAAATCGTGTTTATCATGCTGTTGCCGTATACGCGCGAGGGCAACGCTCCCAAAAATGCCAGGTCAACTACGCCAAGCAAAACTCCTAGCAAACCCCAAAATACTCCCGCCCCAGCAAGCGTAAGTGAAACAGGGTAGCCCAAAAGTAGCGCCGACAATGACGACAAAAGCATCAATATGCATAAAACATCCGCTAGCATAATAATTCGCTAATAAAATACAAAATACAAAAAAAACTCAACGCACAGGCAAGCCATCAGCGCGATGCGCGCCATCGGCGCTAAGCGCACTATAGGCGCGAAGCGCGATCAAGCCTCCTTGCAAAAGCAAACTCAACGGAAATATCAGCAATAAACTCTTCAAAATATACACATACTGCAAGCCCATCGTTTGAAACGAACCTTCTAAATTACTCCACGAGTCAATAACATACGGAAAACTAAACCAAAGCATAAACAAGCAGAACGGATAAAGCAGAAATAGCGTACTATAAAAATCTATGCGCGCCTGCCATAAAGGCGACATACGCGTGTAAAATATGTCTATACGCACATGCTTGTCACACGCAAGCGTTACCGCAGCTCCAAGCATGAAAACCATCGCATGCCCATAAGTAACCAAATCCTGCAACCAGATAACATTAAAGCCAAACACATAACGCGTCACAACAATGACAAATTGCAAGGCTACAATCACAAATACAGCCCACGTCGCAAAATAACCCAGCGCGCGATTAACTCGCTCAACTATCGTAATAAATAATTGCAAAAAACTAGCTACAAAAAACTAGATACATAAAACTAGGTAGCAAACTCAGCTAGTGCGAGGGAACAAAAAGTAGAAAACCCTTGAACCCCCGCATAAGCAATACAATACTAACTAAGATCCAAAACCTTCGCTCGCTCATCCGTATAAGCTTGCTCCGATAGCTTAGTCCAACCAACTACCTCATCGCGGAACGAGAGATACGATTCCGCTATCTTCTGCGCCTTCGCATCTCCACTAGACATTACCTTCTCGTCTAAAACCGTCGTCCAAGCCTTATGCAGACCAGAAAAAATATCAGACGAAAAACGACGAAGCTGCACTCCCTCATCCTTTATCAAACTATCCAGCGCAGACGAGTTCTTCGCCATATACTCCGCATACATATTCGCATTCTCCGCAGCACAAAGACCCTTCAGCAATGCTTGGTCCGAGGCTGAAAAACTGTTCCAAGTATCCAAGTTAAAAGCGCACTCCAAAGTCGAGCCAGGCTCATGAAAACCAGGGTAGTAGTAAAACTTCGCTACCTTATAAAAACCCATCGCGCGATCATTCCAAGGACCAACCCACTCAGTCGCGTCTATCGTTCCAGACTGCAAAGAATTAAATATCTCACCACCAGGAATCGTGACCGCAGAGCCACCTATGTTGTTCAATACCGCGCCAGCTAAGCCAGGAATACGCATCTTTATACCTTTAAAGTCCTCCAGCGTTCGCATCTCCTTACGGAACCAGCCTCCCATCTGCACTCCCGTGTTACCAGCAGGAAGCGATTTAATGTTAAAGTCACCCGCAATAGAATCCCATAACTCCTGACCACCTCCCCAATAGAGCCACGCATTCGCCTCAGGCGCCGTAAAACCAAACGGAACCGCCGTGAAAAACGCAAAACCAGGAGACTTGCCTACCCAATAATATGACGCAGCATGCATCATATCCGCCGTGCCTTGCGAAACCGCGTCAAACGATTCCAACGCAGGAACAAGCTCCCCCGCTCCATATAACTTAACCGTAAGACGACCATCCGTAGCTGCCGTAATCGAGTCCGCTAAACGCTCCGCTCCCGTACCAAGACCAGGAAAATTCTTCGGCCAAGTCATTACCATCGTCAACTCGCGCTTGCCAGACGCTACCATCGGCGCAGATAAATCCTCGCCCCTTCTAGTGCTCAATACCGCTCCAGCACCTATTCCAGCTCCCAATAAGCCAGACACAGCCGTAAATAAAAAATTACGTCGCTTCATAATAATATCTCCAACATAATAAAGTTAAACTTCGCCCAACTATAGGCGCTCAATAAAATCTACTACCAAAATTAATACAAAAAATCAACTAACGCAGAGTAGAAAAATCCAAAAAGACACACAAAAAGGAAAACAAAAAATACTCCCCAAAGCCCACAAGCATAATCACATAGGCATAATCTAGCAACAAAAATAGGTGAAATATGCTAAATTGCCAAGTATAAAATAACTATACGCATAAATAACGATGAACGAAAAAATATATAACTCGATCTCAGAAAAAAACAGCAGCAGCGAGCCCATACAAAGACTCGAAAGCATCAAGCGCATAATCAAAAAAAATACTCCTAAAACAGCAACAAAACCAATAACTCTAGTCGTCGTTACTAAAAACTTCAGCGCTCAACAAGTAAAGCCTTTGCTAGAGTGCCATCTCGATTTTGGAGAAAATCGCGTGCAAGAAGCTTGCGAAAAATGGCGCGAAATCAAACAAAAAATACCGCGCATAAAACTACACGCAATAGGCAGCATCCAGACAAACAAGGCTATCGACGCCGTGAACATCTTCGACTGCATACATACCATCGACAGAACTCGAATAGCTAAAGCGCTCGCTCAAGCAATGCTAAAAACTAATAAAAACATCCCATGCTTCATTCAAGTAAACCTAGCACAAGAAAAACAAAAAGCAGGCGTGCACATAGAAAAACTAGAAGAACTAATATACGAGTGCACAAAAATATACAAACTACAGATAAATGGCTTGATGTGCATACCACCAAAAGAACACATACCAGCTCCCTATTTCGCCATGCTCGCTAAACTAGCAGAAAAATATAAACTGCACGGCAAAAGTATGGGCATGTCCAACGATTTCGAAGACGCAATAGAACTAGGCGCAACTCATCTACGAATCGGAAGTGCTATAATGGGAAAACGAATATAAAAATATTATAAAAAATACCTAAACGCAAAAACTACTAATATAAATCTATACAAGCGTTCGCCATATCCTGCCGTCTTTTTTTAACCTGCCGTCCTTCTGCAGCTTGTTCAATGTCGTATAAACAGATGGCGCCTTCATACTAGGGCGTACAGAACTCATCTTCTTAACAACATCGCCACTCGCAAGACCACCGCCGTCCCTAATTACATCATATATCTGGTCACCTATAGTCGGACCAATGCGCTTGCCGCGCGGCGCTCCGCGTCTAGACTTCTTCTTAACAGAAGAACCCTTCAAACCCTTAAACTTAACAAGGCTAGAGGGAAATGATAATTTATCACTCGCCTTCGATAACTCCTTTATCTCCGCTTCCATGCTTCGCAACTTAGCTAAATGCCGCTGCGCAGACGCAACATGCAACTCCGCATCACGAATCATAACCGATAAACTCTTACCCATATAACTAATACCTCTTTAAATCATTTAACAAAATCTAGTGCAAAATATATTCTAATACACGCATAGTAATAATACAACAATATAATATAGAAAAACAATAACAGATATATAAAACAGATATATAAATAAAACTTCTCAATACTTCTTAAAAACCATAATATAATATCTATACTAACTAACCAACGACGTCTCAACTATAAAACCCGCGCTATACGCTCGATGCACAGGGCACTTCTCCGCTATCTCCAGCAAGCGCTCACGATCAGCTGCACTAATATCTCCCTCCAATCGGATAACTCGTCGCAATACACGCTTGCCAGAAACAGGCTCGGCTACAAACGATAAGCGAACACTAGCACAACGCAAATTCAGAGAACGCCTGCGCGCATACAAGCGCAAAGTCATAGTCGTACAGCTGCCTAGTGCAGATAATACATAGTCAAATGGCGTAGGACCCCTATCAAGTCCGCCCAAACTCTCAGGCTCATCGCTAGTAAGGCTGTGACGACCACTGATAATCGTTTGCTCCAATGGCGAACGCAAACTCTCAAAAACCTCAACCTCACCAGAACCTAAAGCAACCCCATCCTTAACAGGCGACGGCGAAGTAGCAGCTCCAGCACTAACATAGCGAGCACTCCACGCAGAAATAATACGCGCCGCATACTCCGCATCAGAACGTCTAAGCAAAAGGTGGTCCGCGCTATCCAATGAAATAAAACTCTTCGGGTGTAGTGCAGAACGAAATATCTGCTCGGCGTTCTCTATTCCTACTATCTTGTCACCAGGCGCATGCATAACCAACAACGGCTTATGCAAACGCCGCTCCTCTACATCAACATCCGCATCAATATCATCCAAAAAAGTCTTGCCGATGCGAAACTTACGACCCCCTAAATTAACCTCCGCTACTCCCTTCTCGGAAATCTCAGCGCGCGAGGATGATAATAAGTGACCAACATGCGAGGCTCTATAAGGCGCGCATAAACTAACAACCGCAAAGTCTAATGCACTCGTGCGAGCTAGCGATATAACCGCCGCTCCTCCCAATGAATGACCAAGTAGCAAACGAGGACTCTCATATTCCTCGCACAAGTAATCTATCGCAGAGCGCAAGTCATCTACATTAGAACTGAAGTTCGTGTTCGCAAAATCTCCATCGCTATTTCCTAAACCCGTAAAGTCAAAGCGAAGTGTAGCTATTCCCTCCTCCGCTAGCAAACGGCTGATCCTAGTCGCCGCTATCGAATCCTTACCGCAAGTGAAACAATGCGCAAAAAGCGCATAGCAATCAGGAGAACCAAGCGGCAATTCTAAACGACCTCGCAATAGGTCACCACCATGACCTCTAAAGGTAACCTCCTCGCTACGCATCACATATCCTCAAAAACGCATACATAAAAAACAATGCATAAACAACAATGCATAACTCAAAATAACGCCATATAAATAAATGATACTCTATTAATAATAACAGAACAACAAAAACCAACAGCTGCTAAATCATATAACTCTTCCTTATAGGTAAGTTATTTGCTATAATCGATAAACGTTCAATCTTACATAAAAACGCACAAAAAAACATCTGCTACATTACAACTTCGTAAAAATAGAAAAAAACTACAAACAGAAAAATCAAGCCAATGGACAAAAACGAAAGTCAAAAAATAACATGGGTAGAAGACTCAAACCTAGGGGTCAAGCCACGCAAAGAAAGCAGCAACGGAAACTATAGCGAAAAAATAATACTCGCCGCCGGCTGTTTCTGGGGCGTCGAGCAAAAACTAAACCAAACGCCCGGTGTAATCGAAACTAAAGTCGGATACATCGGCGGAAAAACAGCAAATCCAACATACAAAAAAGTATGCTACGAGAATACAGGGCACGCAGAAGCATGCCAAGTAACATTCAATCCAAACAAAATTACTTTGCTAAAATTATTAGAAGTCTTTTGGGCAATACATAACCCAACAGAAAAAAATCGACAGGGCGCAGACATCGGAAGCCAATATAGATCAGCTATCTTCTACCTAAACGATAATCAAAAAAATATCGTAGAAATATCAAAAAAAAGCGCACAAAAAAACTTCACCGATAACATCGCTACAGAAATTACCAAAGCAACTACCTTCTGGGATGCAGAAGAATACCATCAAAAATACATAGCAAAAAAATACCAAGCAATATAAAAAGTAAATCGCAAACAACATATACTAATATAACGCGCAAATATATAAATCACACAACATACTCTCGCTAAACTCGCAGGGAACATACCCCATAGCGTAGAGAGCGAACGCTACATACATAAATGCAATAATCGCAAATAACGCATGCGCATATTCAATACATTCTCGGCAAAAATCGAAAACTTCATCCCTTTCGACAAAAATTGCGTGCGCGTATATGTATGCGGTCCAACCGTATATGACCGAATTCACCTAGGAAACGCTAGGACGCTAGTCGTATTCGACCTAATCATCAAAGCTCTGCGGCGAAAATATAAAAAGGTAGTATATGTAAGAAACATTACCGATATCGACGATAAAATAATCGCACGCGCGCAAGAAGAAAAAACCTCAACCGTCGAACTAGCTACAAAAATGATAGCGCAGTTCCATAGCGATGCTAACGCTCTCGGTTGCGATGAGCCAGACTTCGAGCCAAGGGCTACGGACCATGTCGCAGAAATGATAACTATTATCAAATCCCTAGTCGAAAAAAAACACGCATACATCTCAGAAGACGGGCATGTGCTATTCGCCATAAAATCCTTCCCGCAATACGGATGTCTTTCTAAACGAAAGCACGATAACAATAACGACTGTAATCAAAGCAACTCTAGAAGCAACTCCAGAGTAGAGGCTTTAGAATGCAAGCGCGATGCGGACGACTTCGTCTTGTGGAAGCCTGCAGAAAATACAAACACAAGCGATAGCGATAATACAGCAACTCCAGCATGGGATTCGCCTTGGGGGCGCGGAAGACCGGGATGGCACATCGAGTGCTCCGCTATGAGCCGCCTGCTGTTGGGCGGTAGTATCGATATTCATGGCGGCGGGCAAGACTTGATATTCCCGCACCACGAAAACGAAATCGCGCAATCGCGTGCCGCAGAACCAAGTCAACCTTTCGTCAAATACTGGGTGCATAACGGATACTTGCTCGCAGAGCGTAAAAAAATGTCAAAGTCACTCGGAAACTTCCAGTGCGTAGCAGACGCGCTGAATAGCGTAAGTGGCGAGGCTATTCGACTTGCTCTGCTACGCGCGCACTATCGGCATCCGCTCGACTTCTCGCAACAACGCTTGCTCGAAGCAGAAAAAAACCTCGACAAACTATACGCAATAGTCGCAAGTGAAAAAAACGAAAATAGCGATATTCGTAATGTAAAAATCATGCAACAGGTCGAGGAGGCTCTCGCAAACGATCTAAACACTCCGCTCGCTCTAGCGGCAATATTCTCGTTCGCAGACAACATAGCAAACTTGCCTCAACAAGCGCAAAAATCCGCAAAGCAAGAACTCAAGTCTGCCGCAAATCTATTAGGGCTGTTACAAAACCAAAAACGAATAGGAAAAAATCTCACAAAAAAATCGCCAGAACCAGATGCTAATATCGACGATAAGTGGGTGCAAAAGAAAATTAACGAGCGGGAGAGGGCTCGGGCGAGCCGTGACTTTGTGTTGGCGGATAAAATACGCGATGAACTTGCGGGGTTAGGAGTGTTAATTGAGGACACTAGAGTAGAGAAATAACTAACTAAAACAAAAACTCTATTAGCCACAAAAAATCAATTTAAAGGAGGCTCAAGGGACTAATCCTTCACAAGAAAAAAGAAAAAACAAAAAAAGAAAATTTTAGAATTGGGTGCTTGGTGCTTGGTGGCTCGTTTGCGTTGCCTGGCGGACGCACTCACCACAAGCACGCGAGATTAATCCTTCGTAAAAAACAGAGAATTTATTAGTTACGATGAACCAATTTAAAGGGAGCGCGGAGACTCGTCTCATGGGACTCGTCCTCGCAAAAAAAAAGAAAAAATCTTTCGATGGCAGATAATCTTTAACAGGCACTGCGCGAA
>JABAAW010000028.1 GCA_014238535.1 Alphaproteobacteria bacterium | reverse complement strand
ATAACTCGAGCAATAACTCGAGCAATAACTCGAGCAATAACTCGAGCAATAACTCAAGTAATGGCGCGCAGGCAAACTCAAACGAAAAAAGCCTCGAACTACACCCCTTATGGTTGCGCGAACGCTGCCAAGACCCAGAAAATCGCGACCCGCATACGCAACAGCGAACATTCGATCCACATCAATTGCCAGAAAACCTCGCTCTAACCGAAGCAAAAGAAACTAATAACGCCGAAATATTCCTCGCCTTCAGCGACGGCTATAAAGGCACATACAAAACTAACGAATTCATTCCCGATTTCGACGACTACGACGGTTGCCCAACTCCAATATCATGGGATGCAAGCCTAAACCCTAAACCAACAGTCTCATGGCTGGAAATCAACGATAGTGGAGTCCTGCTCGAAGCTCTAAGAAAATTCCTCACATACGGATTCATCATCGTCAAGGATACTCCCGTAGAAAAAAATTCAATACTCGATATCGCAACCAAATTCGGCTTCGTGCGCGAAACTAACTTCGGAGACTTCTTCGAAGTATACTCAAGACCAGACGGAAACGACCTCGCATACACCGCTCGAGCACTATTCCCGCACACCGATAATCCATACCGCGACCCCGTGCCAGGGATACAACTGCTTCACTGCTTGATCAACGAAACATCAGGCGGTTTGTCAACGCTCGTCGATTCAATCGAAATCGCAAATATCGTGCAGAAAGAAGACCCAGAAGGATTCAATCTGCTGACAACAATTCCCATCCGATACCGATTCATCGATAAAGAAACCGAACTGATCGATCGAAATACTCTTATCTCGTTAAATAATGCAGGGGAGGTGAGCGGAATACATTATAACTCTAAAGTGGACTTCTTACCTATGCTCTCGCACGAAAAAACTACCGCATACCATCGAGCGCGTAAAAAACTCGTAAGCCTATTCAAAAACCCGCAATACGAATTGCAGTTCCTACTAAAAAAAGGCGAACTGATGATGTTCGACAATAATCGCGTGCTACACGGTAGAACCGCTTTCAACCCAAGCGAAGGCAGAAGGCAACTGCAAGGATGCTACATCGATCGAGACGCGCCTCGTAGTTTGTTCAGAGTCCTAACTAGGCAAAAAAATGCCAAGTCAAATGCATAGCGAAAATCACGCAATGACTCGCAAAAAACAGCACAAAGAACAGCGCAACGAACAGCACAAGGGCAGCGAGGACAACGCCGTCTCATTCATCCGCATGCAGGATGGAACTAAAGAAGACTATCAGATGCTCGATAAACTAGAGCGAGCATACCTGAAAAATCTGCCCGAAAGGCTGATGGCAACAATGGCTCTGCTCGAAGATACCCTAGGGGGATACAAGGTAAGTAGGTTGCAGCACTCGTTACAAACCGCTACTCGTGCCGAGCGCGACGGGGCAGACAAACAGACGATCGCAGCAGCTTTGCTACACGATATTGGAGACTTGCTCGCGCCCATGAACCACGCAGAATTCGCCGCAGCAATACTACGTCCATATGTGCGAGAAGAACTAAGCTGGGTCGTCGAAAAACACGGCATATTCCAAAAATACTACTACGCGCATCATCTAGGTGGAAATCGCGACGAACGAGAAAAATTCAAAGAGCATAAGTGGTACAAATCATGCGCAAAATTTTGCGAAAAATGGGACCAAGAATCATTCGATCCAAAGTATAATACTATGCCTCTAGTGCATTTCGAACCCATCGTGCGCGAAGTGTTCACAAAAAAAATAAATTAATGCATAATATAATACAAAGAATACTACCATATAATCCGCGATAGCTCAGTTGGTAGAGCGGGTGGCTGTTAACCACCATGTCGCAGGTTCGAGTCCTGCTCGCGGAGCTTTCATAAGCTAAATCAAAAACTAAAAAAATATAAAAAACATAGTGCCATGTTCGCAAATCTAACTTCGCTGAATAACGGAGCGCACGCAGATTGTTGCATCGTAGGAGCGGGACCCGCCGGGATAACCATCGCTCGAAAACTAGCTCGAGCAGGCAAAAAGGTCTTCTTGTTTGAGGGCGGTAGCGAAGATATTTCAGCAAAATCACAAGACATATACAAGGGAGACGTCTTAGACGATACATACTTGCCGTTAGATGTAGTCAGATTGCGATTCTTAGGTGGAACCTCTAACCATTGGGCTGGATATTGCCAACCTTTTATAGAACATTCTTTCAAAGGTACAAAAAAATTCCCGCATGCCTCTTGGCCTATAAAGAAGAAAAACTTAGACCCGTTCTCTGACGAAACGCAAGAGATACTAGATGTAAAATTAAAGAACGATAAAAGATTTCTTTTCGATGATCCAAAGTCTAATTTGTTACTACATAAAACAGAAATATCCTCGCCTACAAACTTCAAAAATAAATACTACGATGAACTAAAAAATAATAAAAATCTATTCGTGTTCCTAAATAGTAATTTAATCGATCTAAGTACTAACGGAGAAAAAATTATAGCAGCGCAATTCCAAAACTATCATAACGAAAGTAGAAACATCATAGCCGATAAATTCGTGCTCGCTACTGGAGGGATAGAAAATAATCGAATACTCCTCCATGGAAATAAGCGCAACAAAGGGCTGCTCGTCAAAAATCCTCGGACGCTTGGTCGATACTTCATGGAGCATCCCTTGGATCGTAGGATGGCTGTCGTAGCAATGTTCAAAAAAGAAAAAAATATAGCTCAGCCTAATAAACTATACTATCCAACAGAAAAACTTAAAAAAAAATACAATATACTAGATTTTACTACCAATCTAGAAGAAAAACCAAGAGATAAATACCGTATCGCTTTTATAAAAAAATTAAAACAAATAACCTCCATTCCAGATATAAAAAATATAAATTTCTCTTATTTATTTTCTTTTTTAGAGATGCCACCAAGAAGTAGTAATAAAATAACATTAGGTGAAAACACAGATCAGTTCGGAATACCTAGAGTACAACTAGCACTAAAAATAACAGAAGAAGAATATCTAACTAAAGCACTGTTTTGTAAATTCTTGGCACAATACATGATCGATAATCAGATAGGGAGGGTGAAAGTATCAAATCGTATCTGGAATGCTATGCCAGAAGAAGGCAGCTGGGGCTTCCATCACATGGGCGGAACTAGAATGGCAGAAACCAGCGAGTGGGGAATCGTCGATAAAAACTGCCGAGTCTTCGGGCAAAAAAATCTTTATATCGCAGGCAGCTCCGTGTTTGCTAGCGGCGGTTGCGTCGCACCAACCTTTACAATCATACAGCTCGCTCTACGACTCGCAGAACAACTACAACGCCCTGCATACGATGCGTAGTGCAAACATCATCGATAATATATAGGTAAATCAATCATGAAAAAAATATCTCGTAGCAAAAATGGTGAAAAAAATAAACGCTTCTCGTCGTCAAGACGAAATGCCTTCTCCGCTATACTCGCTTTAGGCGTAGTCGCGCTAATCGGGCGTAGCATTCCAAAGCCTTGGTATTCAACGCAAACCTTGTTCCCTATGCTACATAAAATAGGAGGGCTCGAAAAAGATGGGTTACTTATCCTAGATGGCTGGGTCTTGAGTGAAAAAGATCTGAAATAAAAAATAACTATCTATACATAAAATAATTAAAATAAAGTAAAAAACAGCTCGCAATCTATATTTTAAAAGTATCCGATAATTTACTCACTCGCTGTGGAGACCAGTTAGGTTGACGATCCTCAGCCTCAACTACATAATCTTTACCAGAGCATAGGCGAAGCCTAACCCAGCAGGGGACAATCTCGTTGCGGAAGTCATCCATAAGTTGTATCGTCAAGTCCTCTAGGCCCGAGGACCAGTCCTTGTAGTGCAAAAGCCAATGTCTCGCAGAAATACCATCCAATACATGATGGTCTGGTGTATACCATAACTCTAGTCGTATCTCCTTATCGATAGCAAAACTGTGGTATACCCTAACCCAGCCTAGCGGTTGGCGTTCAAGCAGCTTATAGCGGATGCTGTCGCGTGCTTGGGCTGAGGCTCGCCGAGGCGTTCTCGGAGGTGTTCTCGGAGGTGTTCGCCGAGGGGTTTGCGGGGTTTCTAAATCCTCATCCAGTCTTAATTTTTTAGATAATTCGCTACCTTCCGATGAACGCGAATGTTGCTTTTTAAATCTAAAGCTAATCATAAACTCGTCCCCAATCTCGATTCTTCCGATGCACTGAGCGAGCTTAGGGGTAAAACCTCAACCTGATAAAATGCAAGCTGACCTCGTAGCGATAAATCTTCCAAAATCTCTACAAAGCGTCGGCGAATCTTAGATTCTGTTTCTTTAGAAAACCCCCGCTGCGTACGAATAACTACTCGCAATGTGTCTTCGCCGTGTTCTGCTTCAATTTCTAACGCTCCCGTGTGCGATAGCTCAAGTGCAAAGACAAGGCGCGACGAGCCTCGTCCGTGACGATCTTTCTTACCCTTATCAGAGTCACTCTTGCCTCGGGGGGGGGAGTAAATCCTGATACGGTCTAGCCCTTCATCGAGCGCGAATGGTAGGTGCCAGACACGCCAAATAACACCGCTCTTATCACGCACTTGGTAACTATCAGATATACCGACGCTAGTAGGTGCAGCTGTGCGGGTAGACGTCGGGCGGCTATCCGTGCGTTGTTCTTTATAATCTAACTTGCCAAGCGTTTTCGATATTAGGGCTGTGCTAGCGTTAGGTTTAACTTGGCGTGAACTCTCTGCTACTAAACTCAACTGTAGTGCATCGCTAAACGCGCGTGCAAGCTTGAGCGTAAAGTTAGGGTCCGAAAGAAAAGGCAAACTTCGTCCAATAAAGTGGCGCAAGTCTTGCGGCGGCAGTGAACGCAACTGCGCTATAAGTCTCCCTTCAACATTGCTTGCTTGCTTGTTGCTCGTAGCTATGTTCGTCGAAACGCTAGAGGTAGCATTCGGGCTAGCAACAGAGACTCGATCAGCGGTAGCACGCGTCGCGTGACCACGCGCGGGCGTTAAATTACCTATGCTACTGCTTTTAGGTGTTTGAAGCTGCGAAATGCCTAGAAGGCGCGAGAGCGGGGAGAGTAAGTCCATAACTATAGTACTATCAACCATCCTTACTAACAGCAGTCGGATGCTTGGAACTCGTTCGTAAATTCGAAAAAGCAAGCGCCAAACGACTCATGTCTGCTGCAGCAGCGCTAGTCGGGTCGTAACTCATAAGTGGCTCGCGTTTGCGGATTGCCGAGACAACCTGCGAATCTCGACGAACCGTGCCTGCCAAGCGTAACTCGTAACTTAAAAAATTATGGCAAGTGCGCCGCAACGAATCATAGGCTTGCTCACCTCGACGCTCGCTATCAACCATATTAACCACAACCGAAATCCTTGCATCAGGTTTACGACGAAGCGTAATCTTTATAAATGCATAGGCATCCGTCAATGAAGTCGGCTCATCGGTGATGACTACAAGAATCTCGTCCGCAAAATAAGACAGCACGCGTACAGTGCGGTCGATACCAGCTCCTAAATCCAGAAGTAGCGTGTCATAACGCATACTCGTCTCCTCTAAATCTTCCAATAACTTCTTCAGCGTGTGCGGCGTAAGCTCCGCTAAACTAGATGTACCAGACTTGCCAACTATCGCATCAAAACCGCCAAGCGGCGCGCGCGCAACACAATCTTGCAGGCGGCAAGAACCTCGAATAGCTTGAGTCAAGTCATGCTCCGAGTGCAGACCAAGCTGGATGTCTATGTTCGCTAAACCCAAGTCCGCATCAAACAGCAATACTCGCTTGCCCAAACTCGAAAGGCTATACGCCAAACCGATCGCTAGCGCCGTCTTGCCAACTCCCCCCTTGCCAGAGGCTATCGCTATGCGGTAAGGATGACGGCTACTCGAGCGCTGGATGCGCGCGATAACTGGCTCGCTACTCTTAGCTTTACCGCTCTTGCCATTATCCTTATCCTTGCCACGCGCAGTGCGAGCATTCTTCGCGCTAACCTCGCTAGTCGTCGCTACTACATCTTGTGATTGACTATTAGGTAGCCCATACGCGGTTGCTCGCATCTTCGCTATGTAACTTGGCGGGATGTCCTCTAGGCAGCGCGACGCTAGCGTGTTCTCGTCTAGCGTATCTAAACCTTGCGCTATCTGCGGGCGCGGGCTGATGTACGATAACTTCAGCGCCGCCGCGCGCGCAATCGCTACCGCACGACCTAAACGGCGATCAATGTCCTCGCCCGTCAAAATAATATGACGGCAGCTTGAAACACGAAAAGCCGAAACCAAGTCAATACCCGCTTGGATGTCTATCCAAGTCGGTAAAACCAAAATCGAGACTATCCCATCCAAAGCCGTAAGCGTTTCTAAATGCGATATCTCTTCCTTCGCATAGGGGTTAATGCCAGGCGCATCGATGAATAGTAACGAGTTCTTATCTATCGTGCGCAACAAACGCTCAAACCTTTGCGCCGAACGGCTGTGGAAAAAACGACAACCTATCTTCTCCGCATACATCTCTAGTTGCTCCGCACCACCAGTGCGCATAGTATCGGTCGAAATTAAATTCGCAGAGTAACCCGCAAGGCGCGCAAGCCACGCAAGCTTAACGCAAGTCGCTGTCTTGCCTGCTCCGGGGGGACCAAAAAAAAGCATCGCCCGGCTACGCGGCCATAAAACCTCAATCGCCTCAAAAGAAAAAATATTCTTCAATGCCGACGCCAATGCCTCCTCGTTCGAGGTGCGTCTGCGCTGCTGGCTGAGCTCATCGAGAATCTCCTCGACCGTTTCAAACGGAAACTGGTGCCAAGATAGCGCTCGCGATAGGTCCGACATTTGACGCGGCGGAAGTGTGGTCTGCGGGGGAGGCTGCGAATTCTTGCTAGCGGGTTCTAGCGCACAAACTATGCGGTAGCCAGCCTCTCCTAAGTCGTGCGTCGCCGTGATAAGTGCGTCCTCTCCTAAATTTAGCCGAACTTGCGCTCGGGCTGCCGATAGTGTCTTGCCTTCAAAGTGCTTAAAGCGCATGCCAAACACTCGCAAATTATATCTGACCAACCGTACGCAGTGTGATACGCGGGTGAATCTCAGACTGCGATAGAACTGCTATTTGCGGGCGCGCACGCTCTATTATCGAGCGAACATAAGGGCGTAGCACTGGCGATACAACTAGCACAGGCAACGATTCGCCAAACGGATAACTATCGTAAATCTCGCGCAGGCGCGTGATAAAGTCTTGTAGGCGAGAGGGCGCCATCGCTAACTGACGATTTTTACCATCGCCACTCAAAGACTCTAAAAACCAGCGATTCCAATTCGCCGAAAATGATACTATCGGCAACTGCTGTTGCTTGTCTAAAAATGCCGTGCAAATCTGGCGCGCAAGACGCAACCTAACATGCTCTATTATGCTCGCTATCTCGTTACCGCTGCTTACCTCAGAAATAGATTCGATTATAGTTGGAAGATCGCGAATCGAAACTCGCTCGCTCAACAATGCCTGCAGCAGGCGATGCAATAAACTAACGCTGACAATCTGCGGGACTATGTCCGATACAAACTTGCGCTGACCTTCCGCCAAACTATCCAATAAACGCTGCGTCTCGCTGTAGGAAAGCAACTCCGCCATGTGGTCCTTGATTACCTCCGATAAGTGAGTCGTCAAAATCGTCGCCGTGTTTACAACCGTCAATCCCTGAAACATCGCGTCCTCGCGCGCATTCTCCGATATCCATTTCGCAGGCAATCCAAATATAGGATCAAGAGTCTTCTCACCCATAATCTCTATCTCATCTTGCTGCGGACTCATCGCTAAAACCATGTTCGCGCGTAAATCCGCACGCGCACTTTGCAACTCCTTAATCAAAATAACATAACTGTTCGCACTCAATTTAAGGTTGTCTTGGATGCGAATCGCAGGCGTTACAAATCCGTAGTCAATAATAAGCTGGCGACGTAATGAACGAATTTGACGCGGAAGTTGCGGCATCTCCTCGTCGTCACGAATAAGCGCAAGCAAACCATAGCCAATCTCTAGGCGAATCGTATCTATGCGAAGAGTCTTTTGTATGTCATCTTCTTCCTCAATCTTCTTCGAGGTCAACTCCTTCTCCTCCGCGCTCGTCTTCGTAAGCTCAGACAAATCTTGCTTGCGAGTCAAATACAACGCAGCAGCTCCAGCAAAACTAGACATAAGCGCAAAGGGCAGAATCGGAAGACCAGGTATAAGACCAAAGGCAAGTAGCAGACCAGAAACCATCCACAGCGCATACGGATGCTTACCTAGCTGGCTATATAGCGCACTTTGCATAGTCTCCTTGCTACCCGTCTTCGTAACTAAAAGACCAGCCGCAGTCGAGATGATCAATGCCGGAAGCTGGCTGACTAGTCCATCGCCAATCGTAAGTATCGTATAGTTCTGCGCTGCCTCGCTCGCGCTTAAACCTTGTTGCACTATCCCTATTATCATGCCTCCTACAATGTTTATTAGGGTGATAAGCAATCCCGCAATCGCATCGCCGCGCACAAACTTCGACGCTCCATCCATCGCTCCGTAAAAATTACCCTCGCTCTCAAGCTCGCTCCGCCGCGCGCGCGCTTGATCCTCCGGAATCAAGCCAGAAGAAAGGTCCGCATCTATCGCCATCTGACGACCAGGCATCGCATCAAGCGTAAAGCGCGCCGCTACCTCCGCTATGCGACCCGCTCCGCGCGTAATAACTATGAAGTTAATGATAACTAAAATCGAAAAAATAATAACCCCGATAACATAGTTGTTACCCGCAACAAAACCGCCAAAAGCCTGGATAACTCGACCCGCCGCAGACGTACCTTCGTGACCATTGCTCAGTATCAAACGAGTCGAGGCAACATTCAAACCTAGGCGAAGCATCGTCGCTATAAGCAAAATCGTCGGAAAAGCACTTATCTCCAACGGATTCGCTATAAGTATAACTACGATAATGATGAAAATCGCAAAGCCAAGCGAAAGAGCAAGCGAAATATCTAAAATCCAAGTCGGAAGTGGTACTAGTAGCAAAAGCAAAATCAGCATGATGCCTAGCGGTACTACAAGCCGCGACAAAATCCCTAGCCGATTCAGCACGCTCAGCAAAGGCGTATACGCGCTCTGCACAGCGCTAGAATTCGCGCTCGAATCAGGGGAGGACATAAATAACTAATCTATAAGTACAAAGCCAACGCCATAATGAAAGATAAATAATAATCCCATCAACGCGACCCACTATGGCTATGTTGCGGGATGCTATGACCTTCGTTCGCGTAGCGGTTCAACTTCATGCGCAACATGCGAATCGAAATACCCAATATACTCGCCGCTTGCTCGTAGTTACCTTGCGAACTCGTAATCGTTCGCAAAACCGCCTCGCGTTCTATCGTCGCTAAGTTGCTACCCCCATCGTCCGTATCTGAACGTCCATCCGAAGTTTCTTTTCCGTTATTCTTACCGATAGACTTCTTACTGTTATCGGGCGCACTTGCTTGCAAACTATCAGCACTACCGTTCGCATTCCCTCGTTGCGATGTAGTGTTTGCAAAGCCTTGCGCATCTAAACTGCTACCTTCACTCAAAAGCACCGCGCGGTGGGTCGCGTTCTCTAACTCGCGGATGTTACCATGCCAGTCTTGCTCTTCTAAAAAATCTAGTGCATCTTGCGAAAAACTACGGGGCGGGAGATCATCCTCTTCCGTATACTTACGCGCAAAGTGCTGCGCCAATAACGCAATGTCTCCTCGACGTTCGCGCAACGGCGGCAGCGTCAAAGAAACAACATTCAGACGGAAATACAAATCCTCACGGAAACGACCCTCCGCACACATCGCTCGGAGGTCACGGTTGCTCGTAGCAAGAATACGCACGTTAACTTTAATCGGGCTACTACCGCCCAAGCGGTCTATCTCGCGTTCTTGTATCGCGCGTAGAAGCTTCGCCTGCAAACCAATATCCATCTCGCTTATCTCGTCAAGTAGCAAGGTGCCACCAGAAGCTTGCTCAAACTTACCGAAACGACGCGCAATCGCTCCGCTAAAGGCTCCTCTCTCATGTCCAAAAAGTTCCGATTCTAAAAGAGTCTCCGGAATCGCCGCGCAGTTAACCGCTATAAATGCCTTTCCCTTGCGCTTACTGTGCGAGTGAATATGGCGAGCAATAACCTCCTTACCCGTGCCAGATTCACCTAAAATCAACACCGACGCATCGCTACTCGCTATCTTATCCGCTGTCGCAATAACCTTCGTCATAGCATCGCTGCGATAGATCATAGAATTCCTATCCTCAACCGCGCTCTCTAGCAATGATGCTATAATATCAGGATCAGGGGGTAGCGGAAGATACTCCGCAGCTCCGCCCTTGATCGCCGCAACCGCATGCTTGGCGTCCGCTCCTAAACCACAAGCTACAAACGTTACCGCTATGCGTTCTTCCGATAGCGCGCGCCCAAAACTAGGGATGTCGCATTGGTCGTCTATCAAAACCAAGTCAAATGCTACATCACCGCGTAGCATCTCGAGGGCACTAGAAGGCTCGTCAACATGGTGAATCTGACAACCGCGCGCACGCGCAACACTCGAGGCTTTCGTCAAATAACCCTCTAGCGCCCCAACTATCAAAAGCCTCATCGTCTGCTCGCTCAATCGAATTCCCTCAACTTATCTCGCGAGGGCAACAACGCGTTCAGTAGCATCTCTAGACGACGCGGGTTCTCTTGCCTCCTGATAGAAACCGCCGCAAGCAAATACATGCGGTTGACTAAATCTTCCTCGTCTGAATTCTGCTCTAACTTGCTGACTAGCGGGGTGAAAATCATATTCGATAAAATAACTCCGTAAAAAGTGGTCAACAACGCTATCGCCATGCTCGGACCTATCGTCGAGGGGTCCTCTAACTGCGCTAGCATCTGCACAAGACCAACAAGCGTTCCAATCAATCCCATCGCAGGCGATAGGTTCGCCCCACGCCGCAATATCGTGATACTGCGATTGCGCGCAGATGATATCTGCTGCGCCTCGTTCGATATTATGCGCGAAATGTCCGAATCCGTCGCGCCCTCAGCTATAAGCCGCAAGCCACGCAAAAGTAAAGGCTGACCAACCACATTCTGTACCGTGTTCTGAAACTGTAGCATTCCCCGCATGCGCGCTACTTGCGACATCTGCAGTAACTGCTCCGCTACCTCTTGCGCTGAATTCTGCTCACGCGAAAATGCCGTCACTGCATACGCTAAACCTTCCCTTATGTCGCGAAGCGTAAAGCACGCTATCAATACTCCAAACGTCCCTCCAAGAACTATCATCATAGACGGCGGGTTGATAAATGCCTGCGGAGAACCACCGCTGAAAATCGCGATCGCTATAAACGCAAACGCTAATATCAAACCAAATACCGTCGCAAAGTCGAAGGTGTAATGCCTACGTACAAGGCGGATGTGAACTGTTTCTTGGCTAGCCATCAATCGCTCCGATAATAAAGTGATACCGATTCATTCAACTCGTATAATCTCCGTGATACTGATCGCCAAACGATTCTCGTTTACAACAACCTCGCCACGCGCAACCAAGCGTTCGTTAACATATATGTCGATCGCCTCCCCAACCTTGCGGTCCAACTCAACCACAGAACCAGATTTCAGCTTAAGCAAGTCGCGTACCTGTACCCTTACCTTGCCCAAAACCGCAGACACTCGCACAGGCACATTCCTGATGATATCTAAATCATGACCTGCAGACAAGCCACTAGACTTCGGAAGATCCGATAATAGGTCGTTGCCAAGAAAATCGTCGTCGCTCACAGCAGAATCCCTACTCTAACCTTTACTTTTGTTACCATCATACTATTGCGCCTTCTAGTCACTAACTAACTTCTAGCAAATACATAGGGTTTAAGATACCCATCTTATCATAGCACACACACATCTCTTTCACGAAACATCCCCGAAACAAAGAAAATCGCATCGCGCGCTATCCCTAGCCAGAACTACCAGAGACCGAAGCCGAACTAGGCGGAACCGAACTAGGCGTGGATTGCATAGCAGATTCTTTATTCCCAGTTCCATCTTCTCCACCTTCATTTTCTATACTATCTCGCATGCCATCTTTTGCAAAATCCTGAGACAAAGCTTGGAAATCGTCAAGGTCAAGCTCATCCGGTAAATGACTTTCTAATGCCTGCTTGATCTCTTGCCATAAATCCGTAAAACGACGCTCAACCTCACCCTCAGCCCACGCAATACGGCAGTCCGCTTGACTAAAACTGCTGTCGAAGCGGAAGGATACTAAATCATCAACGCTGTGCTCTGCACTGAGTATTTTCCCTACCTGCTCGCGCAAGCGCGAAACCAAATCTTGCGAACTATCAGATAGGGTGATCGTAATTTGTGGTATGTGCTCAAAACGGCGTAAAATCGAATCGATGAAAAACCGTACCTCAGAATCGCCGTTCGTCGAAGATAGCGCAGGAAGAATCTTCTCAAATATAGCGATCATTAGTCGCATCAACTCCGTATCTCGCCTCTTCGAGGCAGCCAACTCAGCTTGCATCAAGCGTTCTAAAAAGTGCGCTATCTTCGCAATCCTCGCATCGTTATACTCTCGCGATATTTCTTGTGCGCGTTCTTCAATCTCTCCTTTGCGCTCCTTCGTGCCCGCCGCAAAACCTTCCTTATACCCAAGCGACCGCCCATCTTCCTTGCCGCTCGCGTAAGCCTCTGCGCGCACCTCCGCTCCCCCCTCTTCCTTGCCTTTCGCAAAAGCTTGCTCTGTCAGCAATACCTCGTGGCTAGACATCGCTTTAGAAGACATACCCAAACCAGGTTCAAAATTTTCTTCTCCTACAGATACCGCAGGCGCTAAACCCTTCGTGGCATCTACGCCTATAGAATCCGCGGCAGAAAGCGGCTTAGGCACGAACGGCTCGCTATTTCCAAGGCGAGAAGTCTTCGCTAGCGGGCTGATAGACGAAGACGCACCCCGCTTCGGTAGTGCTAAACCAACCACGCTACGAAAATCATCCCCTAAAGTATCCCGAGCTTGTCCGTTCATAATCGTCATCGACTCGTTCGCTAGCTAAACAAATATCTCTTACGCAACCCATTTACTGACTTCCTGCCCCCTAGGAACAACCTCGATAACTCCTTCAACCGACAACTCCTTCGCCAAGTTAACTAACTTCTTTTGCGCATCTTCAATCTTGCGCATTCGAACCTCGCCCAAGGCCGCCATATCCTCGCGCAAAATACGCGCAGCGCGATCCGACATATTACGGAAAAAAAGATGACTCAACTGGCTAGAGGTGTTCTTCAAAGCAACTGCAAGCACATCACGCGGAAATGCGATGATCAAACGCTGGATGCCCTCATTGTCTATTCGCACAAGGTCATCAAGCGTAAACATCAAAGCCTTAACCTTATCCGCAGACTTGGAATCCTGACTCTCAAAAAGGTCCATCAGGCGAGTCTCAGTATTACGATCAAAGTTGTTGAATATGTCCGCTAAAACCTCGTGCGTGTCACGCTGACGACTGCGACCAAGTGTCGTGACAAATTCGTTGCGGAGAGTCTTCTCAAGCTCGTCTATTACCTCGCGTTGCACATTGTCTAACTTAACTATTCTACCCATTACCTCTAAGTTTAACTGGTCTGGAAAAAATGACATTACCCGAGACGCATGCTGGGGATTGATCTTACTCAGAATCAAAGCACTCGTTTGTGGATACTCGTTAACTAGGTAATTCGATAGCATCTCAGGCGATATTTGCGAAAGCTGCTCCCACATCGAATGACCATCGCTCGAAGAACTGATCTGGTTGATTATCTCCTCCGCTCGTTCCGTAGGTAACGCTTTTCGTAAAAGATTCTCCGCTACCGCATACGAGCCGTTAAGATCCGCGTTCGTCGTAACTTTTTGCACAAACTGCAGTATAACATCCTCAACTAAATCCGCGTCTATACGACCCATACTCGAGATAGAGTGACCTATGCGTTGCAACTCGTTATCGTTAAGCTGTTTCATTAGCGTCTCAGACTGATGACTGCCCATCGCCATAACCAAAATCGCAGCCTTCTCCCTATCCGCCATCGCAGACAAGCGCGTATCGCTACGAAATGAGGTGTCTTGCAATGGGCGCGGACGCGACGTTTCAGCCATGAAAAATACTCACAATAATCTCATACAAAAAATATACGATACAAATAACATATCACTCAGCAAGCCAACCGCGGATCACAGCCTGCGTCTCGCCAGGATAACGCGTAATAACATCGTTAAGGCGGGTGACCAGAGAAGACTTAAGTTTACTCTCGATGTCTTCTAGGTTCATCGTTTCAGCAATCTCTTCGCTCGTTAGCGGAACGCCACCTGTGCGTGCCGCCGGCACACCACGCCTCTCAACCTCTGCCCTCTCCGCGTCTAATAGCGCATTGCGCCGAACCTGCTCTTCCCTTTGGGCCGCCAGTAAGCGTAACATCAATGGGCCTATCAAAGCTAAAAACGCGATTAGAAATACAAGGGCAAGAACCGTCTTCTCCAAAAGATTACCAAGTTCACTACCTCGCAAACCCCAAAGACCCGTATCATCGGTAGCAATAGTGCTAGAATCATCAAAAAATCTTAAGTTGACAACCTCAATGCTATCCTGACGATTGGCATCGTCAAATCCTATCGCCGAGCGCACTAACCTTTCTATCTGCACTAACTCCTCCTCGCTACGCTCCGTATAAACCATCTCTCCATCACCAGCAACTTCATAAGTGCCATCGATCAGAACCGCTACAGAAATCTTCGAAACCTGACCAGGCGCAACAACTCGATTAACTAAACGCTTCGTGATGTCGTAGTTACGACGTATCTCAGAGCGCGTCGACTCCTCTCGCGCTCCTGAACTAAGCGCAAGCTCGCGCAACTGCGCCTCAGGTAAGTTACTGTCAACCGATACTCGTCTGTCCGTCGGAGTCGAACTTATCCTCTCTTCCGTAATCTCCTCAGTGGAGCGTAAAACTTGACCATCTCCGTCAAAAATCTCCTCGTTTACAACCGTTTGCCCAAAGTCCATCTCAACGCTACTCTCAACACGCACATTCGTAATACCTACAACGCTACCTACCAATGACTGCAACTGCTGCGAAAGGCGAGTCTCATACGCTGTGCGTATCTCATCGGGAGTCGAGCCAAAAATATTTTGACCATCTCCACCACTGCGCGCAAGAAGGTTGCCTTGTGCATCCGTAATCGCTACTCCATCAGGGCTCAAGTTCGGTACCGCAGCCGCTACCAAATTCTGTATCGCTCGAATATGACGGCGCTCTAGTCTATGACCACTACGGCTCGTCAAGATAATCGACGCCGATGAAGTCTGACGCTCGCGCGAAAAAAGCTCGCGCTTCGGGAGAACAATATGCACACGAGCGTTCGATATTCCATCAACAGAAGTAATCGTGCGGGCTAGCTCTCCCTCCAACGCTCGCACTCGGTTGATCTCTTGCACAAAACTCGAGGTGCTCAACCCTTGCTCTTGGTCAAATATCTCATAGCCAAGCGAAGCCGCGCTTGGCAAGCCTTCCTCCGCTACTAGAAGGCGCGCATTCGACACTTCGCGGTTAGGCACGTCTAAACGCCTTCCCTCTTCACTAGTGCGGTAGGAAATGTCGTTACGCGTAAGAACTAGCGCTATCGATTGCGAGTCCTTAAGCGATAAATCCTTGTAAAGTAAAGAATACGAATCCTGACGCACAAGCAACAACAGCGCAATTGCCATAAGCGTAAGCGCCGCGAAGCCTATCACGACAAAGCGGTTCGATCCTTGTAACAACGCCAACAGTCGTTCGCGCATATTCTCTTGCCCGCAAAAAGCGGTCCCTTATTGCATACAGGTTAATCGAAACAGACACCCAACCAATAGCAACCAGCGCATTCAGATGAAACGCGTCATAGAAACCGATTCGGAATCTCTTACGAATCTTAAATAACTAGCATCTAGTGAATGGTTATTGCAAGAAAAAAACTGAAAAACACAGAAATTACTCGCAAATTATCCAAAATTAGCGAAAATAGGCTGTTCGCAAGCCGTTAGTAAGGCTATCAAAAGGTATCAATTGACGAGCAATCAGCAGCTCATCCATCTTCCTTGCGTAAAGACTTCTCTTTTAAAAAACGGAAACTCGGTCTATCTTTAACTAAATCAACCTTAGCCGTG
>JABAAW010000027.1 GCA_014238535.1 Alphaproteobacteria bacterium | reverse complement strand
GCAATACTAGACGTATGTAGAAAAAACAAAAGCAAAGGTATAAGGCAATATAGTTTTCACGCTAAACTACGCAACAATGTTGACGATAGGGCATTTTATGTTTGGATTGCTTTAGTCGGCGAGAGGAGACAAAGAATGGCGCATTATTATGTATTTGGACACGAAGAAATAAGTAAATTTGATAACTTGGAATTGGCCTCCTATCAAGTCACTGATAATCAAAAAACCACTTTATCTATAAGAGAAGACGGACTTGTAACGAAAAAAGGAAAAATATATGATTACAGCTGTTTTAATAATGAATTTTACGGTAGTTTTGAAAAATTTAATGTAATTCATAATAATGAATGAATGGTTTTTACTTACTTCCCCGCAAAATTGGGATAGTTACGGCTTTGCAACTATATTTTTTAAAAGTCGAGTAAATAAGCGGTTTTACGAAAATTTCGTTCGCGCGTTCAGTTACAAAAAAGCGAGTGACGGCGCGGGTTTTAAAAAGAGTTCGTTGCGTATGCGTGACTATTTTTTTGAAAAAGCTAGGAAATAAGCCATTTTGCGAAAATTTAGGCAACCCCCCCCTCTAATTTATGTAAGGCTATGATTCGTAAGGCTTTTTTCGCTACGAGGGGAACCGCTACTTTATGCGCTACGAGAGGCTAGGAATCGGACTCTGTTCCAAGAAGTAATATATGTTTCCCCAGAAACGCGCCAGAAACGCACCAGAAACGAGTATATTTTGCGCGTGCTGTGCTGAGTAATTGCGCTGATTTATGCTGCTAGCAACGCGTTTTCTAGGTTTTTCTGCGTGAAGATGTAACGCCCGCCGCTCGCGAAACCCATAGCTTGCCAGTCGTTATCGTTTAGCCATTTGCAAGCCTTGTTTAGATTCAGGTTTTTTTTAGGGAATAGTGCTAAGACGGAGCCGTCGAATGCGGGAGCGTTGTGGACGAAGAAAGGCTTTGGGTTTCGAGTTTTGGTGTTTACATAGATGCGCTCGCCGCTGCGATGCGGATAGCCGCGCCCCCATTGCCACCAGTTTGTCTCATCGAAATTTCTGATACGGCGTCGTAGCAGCTGTTGCTTGTGCGGACGCAGGGCGCGGTGCTCGCGTTCGAATATCATACGGCGTAGTTTGTTTGTTGCGCGTGTTTGCGAGCATACGAACTCGAGATTGCCGTGTTTTTCGTTTGTAAAGATAGCGTCTGCGCCGCTTACAGCGCCGACGCGCACCTCGAAGAGGTTGCCAAGACGGTTATGTAGACGGTTATTATGCAGATGGTTATCTGTGCCAGCCTGTAAGTTACTAGATTTGGGAGCGAAGTATATTTGCCCGTTATGGCATAGGAATGTGCGCCCGTCGTCGAGGACACGCGATTTGCGAGCGCGTTGGAATCGCCAGATGGCGCAATTTGGAGTTGCGGAATCGAAGATTCTGGCGTCGCCTAGGTCATTGAAATATGTAAATGCTCCTTGGCGGTATAGGAATTCGTTTAGTTTGCGTGCGCCTGTTGTTTTTATGAAGTCGCGCGGAGTGATGAATATGATCTCGCCGTGCGGATTTAGGTGCTGTATAGCTTTGTATATGAAATAGAGGTATAGGTTTGCGTGTCGATCGAAGATATCGTTGAAGGTGCCGTTTGCGATTTTTTTTTGTGTTGTTTGTTCGATCCAGCGGTTGCGCACATATGGTGGGTTTCCGATGATCGTGTCGAATTTTTCTGAGATTGGATAGTCGAAGAAATCGGCGTGGATGATGGTTTGATTACTTGAGTTATTTTTTTTGGGATTATTATTTATGTTTAGCAAGGATTGGTCTTTTTCTATTGCGATGATGTTGCGTTTTTGCGAGTGGTTTTCTGTGTATTTTAGAGGTTGTTGTAGGAATGCGCCGTTGCCGCAGCATGGCTCTAGTATGCGCCCGTGCTGCTTACTCAGCTGCCACATGGCGTCTGTTATTGCGCTTGGAGTGAAGAATTGCCCTAAAGTATTTATATTATTTTGCGCGATTGCCATGTCAGCTTGAGCGGTTATCGTTTGCATCTAGGTTCTTGCGATGGATAGTATCCTGTAAGGATTCTTTGATGCAAGGGATATCAGCGAGAGGTATGAGCAAGAAACTTGAGCAAGCGTGTTTAGCTTTAGCTTGCATTCCTTTGCGCGCATGCTTGCGTGAACTACTTGTTCACGCGTTGTTAGAGTGAGGATTTTTTAAGACTTCTGTTCCTAGCGTTTTTGCTTCTGGCTGCTAGTGGATTGCAATGCTGTTTTTGGCGCAAGGTATGAACTATTGATTATTCTGCGTTATCTGGCGCGGGTTTGTTTTCGTTGTCGTTCTGTCCTTCGCTTTTGTCGCTTTGTTCGCCGTTATGAGAGGCTTGGTTATTATTTTCGTTGAGATTTTTTTCTGGACCTTTAGCGATGATGACTTGCGCGGGTCGCAGTAGACGCTCGTCTATTTTATAACCTACCTGAACGGTTTCTATTACGGTATCGGGAGGAACTTCGTTACTTATGCTTTCGGAAATAGCTTCTTGTTCTCTAGCGGAGAATGGCTCTCCTTTTTTAGGAGAGATAGTAGTAATGTTATTTTGTTTTAGAGCTTCCCCTAGAGATTTTTCGGTCATTGTTATCCCTAGTACGAGATTTTTAAGATTTGGGTCTTTATCCATAGCGTCTTTGGAAACGAAATTTCTAGCTCTTTTCAGATTATCTGCAACCTCAAAAACACTAATGGCAAGTTGCGAAGCTCCGTAGCGTAGAGCATCTTGCTTTTCGCGTTGAAAACGCCGCCGAGTGTTTTCAACTTCTGCCAGCGCCCGAGCTAAACGATCAGATAAGTCAGCGATTTGTTCTTGCGCGATATCTTCTTTGGAATTTGCGTTTTCATCTTCAGTAAAAATTGGTTTTTCTTCTTCAGTTTTATCCATCATAGATATTTGTGCTTTTTGTTGAGGTTGGTCGATATTTTTTTTATCTTGCGCCCTTGGTTTAACGCCTGTGACTTTACACGTTCCTGCTACTACTTGGGCTATCAGTTTTTCTTCGGCACTTGATTCGTCGCGTGTAGATGGATCTTTTAGATCATTGTTATGGTTAGATTTTTTTGATATCATTGTGATTAGTCTGATTTTTAATGAGTGATGGTTTGTTAGCTTTTATATTTCTAGGAGTTGCTAAGATTGATTAAAGTTTTTTGTTGTTTTTCCAAAATTCTTTCACACGCGCTAAGAAGTTTTCGCTTTCTGGGTTTTGTGATTTCATTTCTTCTTTTTCCAAAGCCTCAAACAGCTTCCTCTGTGATTCGGAAAGGTTATGAGGCACTTCTACCTCCAGAACTACTAACATATCGCCACGAGTTGCGCTTTGTAAGGTGTAAGTTCCTTTTCCTCGTAAGCGGAATTTGTCGCTGTTTTGGCTACCTGCCGGTATTTTCAAAGAAACCTTGCCTCCATCGATTGATGGCAGAGTGATTGCCCGCCCTAAAGCTACAGTGGTAATGGGGGTAGTGAAGCGGCAGTAAATTGTGTTTCTTTCGCGTTGGAAAATAGGATGTATTTTAGTTTTTACGAAGACATATAGGTCTCCATTTTTTTCTCCCATTGCTCCTTTGTAACCACCACTACCACTAACACGAATGCGTGTTCCATTATCCGCACCGCGTGGTATTTTCACAGAAATTCTACTACGCCCGCGCATCTGCCCACTACCGTTACAGCGGCGGCATGGGTTAGTGATGACTTTACCGCCTCCTTTGCATCGCCTGCAGGTATGCTCTAAGGTAAAGAATCCTTGTTGGGACCTAAAAGTTCCCGAGCCGTTACACTCTGGGCAGGATTGAGCAGCTCGACCTGTGCTAGATCCTTTTCCGTTGCAACCTTCGCAGGCGATAGGAGCGGTAACCTCGATAGATTTTTCTACTCCGTAAAAAGTTTCCTCTAATGAAAGGTCTAGATCGATCCGTAGGTCTATTCCGTTCTGTGCTCTACGACTTTGCATGTCCCGTCTTCCCGCCCCCATGATATCGGCGAATTCGCTAAACATGTCGCCAAAGACATCCCCAAAGACATCTGAGCTAGATTTTTGTGAGCCCTCTGTGTTTCCTTGGAATGCAGAGTGTCCGTAACGATCATAAGCAGGACGTTTTCTTTCGTCACTCAAAACTTCGTAAGCTTCAGTGGCATCTTTGAATGCTTGCTCGGCTTTTTTATTGCCTGGATTGCGGTCCGGATGGTGTTTCATAGCAAGTGAGCGATAGGCTCTCTTGACACTTTCTACGCTTGCGTTTCGTGGAACACCTAATACATCATAGTAATCTTGCTTTGCCATACAAGCTTCTAGTTTTAAGACTGTTCTATCTTATAAGTTTTTATATTTTGTATATCCTAATCCATAGTCTACTTATCTTTTTCGGCTTCTGTTATTGTATCATCTTCTACTTCGCTGAATTCGGCATCTAGAGCTTCTTCTTTATCCGTTTTATCGCTACTTCCATCTTGGGCTACATCATCAGAGCTGTTTTGAGTTTCATGAGACGCTTCTTGCGAGGCTTTGTATACAGCTTCCCCAAGTTTCATTGTTGATTGGGCAAGGATCGCACTTTTCTCTTGTATGTTATCATAATCATTGGCCTCAAGCGTTTCGCGTAAAGATTTAAGATCTTGTTCGATTTTTTCTTTGTCTTCTGCAGATACAGCGTTACCGTGTTCTTTAAGGTTTTTTTCTGTGCTGTGCGCTAGTGCCTCGGCAGTATTTTTTAGTTCTACCAGCTCACGCTTCTTTTTATCACTTTCGGCGTTTTGCTCTGCTTCTTTGATCATGCGTTCGATGTCATCAGATGATAGTCCACCAGATGATTGGATCTGAATTTGTTGCTCTTTTCCTGTAGCTTTGTCTTTAGCAGAAACTTGCACTATGCCATTAGAGTCGATGTCGAAAGCTACCTCGATTTGTGGCATACCGCGTGGTGCGGGTGGTATGCCGATCAGGTCGAATTGCCCTAATGATTTATTATCAGCTGCCATACTTCTTTCACCTTGGAAGACTCGAATGGTGACCGCAGATTGACCATCTTCGGCTGTTGAGAAGACCTGAGATTTCTTTGTTGGTATTGTGGTGTTTTTTTCCAGAAGTTTTGTGAACACCCCTCCAAAAGTTTCGATTCCCAAACTGAGTGGAGTTACATCAAGTAACAGCACATCTTTGACATCACCACCGAGTACTCCACCTTGAATAGCAGCTCCCATCGCTACAACTTCGTCGGGATTTACCCCGCGATGAGGTTCTTTGCCGAAGAAGTTTTTAACAGTTTCGTGAACCTTAGGCATGCGTGTCATACCGCCTACGAGAATGACTTCGCTAATTTCAGAAGCTTTTAGATTGGCATCTTTTAATGCTAAACGACAAGGTTCTATGGTACGCTCAATTAGAGATTCTACCAAAGATTCTAACTTTGCACGCGTTAAATTGATGTTAAGATGTTTTGGGCCGGATTGGTTTGCAGTAATGAAAGGTAAGCTAACTTCTGTTTGTGTGGTCGAAGACAGCTCTATTTTTGCTTTTTCTGCCGCATCTTTAAGTCTTTGTAGAGGGGCACGATCATTTCTTAGATCGATCCCGCTTTCTTTTTTGAACTCGTCTGCTAGGTATTCTATGACTACATGGTCAAAATCTTCTCCTCCTAGTTGTGTGTTTCCGTTAGTTGATTTAACTTCGAAAACACCGTCACCTATCTCTAGTATAGATATGTCAAAAGTTCCTCCACCTAAGTCATAGACAGCGATGATTCCTGTCTTCTTTTTATCTAACCCATATGCGAGTGCAGCAGCAGTGGGCTCGTTGATGATTCGCATAACTTCCAAGCCAGCTATTTTTCCTGCATTTTTAGTAGCTTGCCGTTGACCGTCGTTGAAATATGCTGGTACCGTGATAACAGCTTTTTTTACCTTATCTCCTAAATAAGATTCGGCTGTCTCTTTCATTTTTTGCAGTATGTAAGCACTGATTTGTGCGGGAGCATATTTTTTACCTTGCGCCTCTACCCAGGCATCGCCATTATCGCCCTTGACGATTTTGTATGAGATAAGTGAGTTATCTCCCTTATCTACGTTTTTGTCACTGAAACTACGCCCAATTAGGCGTTTGATGGCATAAAAGCTATTTTCAGGGTTTGTTACCAACTGACGTTTTGCAGTATCGCCGACAAGATGTTCTTTATCTTTTGTGAATGCTACGACAGAGGGGGTTGTACGGCGACCTTCTGCGTTTTCGATAACTTTTGTCTGTGAGCCTTCCATCACCGAGACGCAAGAATTGGTTGTGCCTAGGTCGATGCCAATAATTTTGCTCATTTTTTCACCTATACATATTTATATATTTTACGCCCATAAGCGTTGTCCTACATCTATAAATGGGTATTGATAGGCCTCATACAAGAGGCAGCGAGCTTATTTTTGATACTTTGCTTTCCACTTATCGTATGGTACAGAGTACACCTCGTTACGTACATCCTCATAATCTAGATGGATACCTCTTTTCGTAGCAGCCTCGCAAAACCATTTCGATAGACAGTTGCGACAAAAACCGCTTAAATTCATCAAATCAATGTTTTGCACATCGTTACGTTTTTGCAAATGAGCAACTAAACGTTGGAACACTGCTGCTTCAATTGCTTGGCGTTGCTGTTTAGTTATCTGTTCTAAGATTAGTGTTTTTTTGTTATCCATTATTGTTTTTATCTAGCCTTGTTAGATAAGGCTCAAGGTATTGTAGCATGCTTGCACGTACGATCTTACTATGGTTTTCAATAATTTGTTGAATTCTCCCTTCGCGTTTAAATTTTTTCTCTAGTGTTACTAGCAATTGACGACTTATGTCATCCGAATTTCGGACTATTTGGGTGAGTCGTATTTTATGAAGCAAGTCGGCATGGGTGTTTCGTACGTGTGGGCCGTGCAGAATTTGACAGCTATGCCGCGCGGGCTCAAATAGGTTGTGCCCCCCCTTGTCTATTAGCGTACCACCTACAAAGACAGATCGGGCGTAGCGATAAATACTCGCTAGTTCTCCGAAAGAATTAAGGATGTAGAACGGTGCGACAATTAGTGCTGGCTCATGCGAGCGTAATTGTAGTAAAGGTTGGTAAACTTTTATTTTGCTCTTGTCTCCCAATATTTTTATATGGCGACAAATATGGTTAACACGACTAAGATTGCGCGGGGCGATGATACATATCGTTTCTGGCAGAAAGGTTAATAAGCGTAGATGTGCCTCTATAATGACTTTTTCCTCTTCTTTGTGTGTGCTTGCCGCAATCCATAAATTTTTATGTTGTAGTGTGCGTGCAAAGTAATCTTCGCTTTTTGCATCAATTGAACGAGGTGTGGGAAGAATCTTAAGATTTCCTATTACCTTGGTACGCATAACTCCGAGTTGCTTCAGATAGCGTGAAGAATTAATGTCTTGGCATAAAGCTAGCGTGATATTGCTCATTACTCGATTGGCTACCCCATTATTTACGTTTATGGATAGGCTTGATGCTTGTTGCCATCTATGAAAGCTTTTTTGCGACATTCGTGCTTGTATAAATAGCAAAGGGCAATGTTTCGCTGTTTCGTTTATACTGTTTGGCCAAAACTCGTTCTCACACCGTATAGCGAGTTTGGGTTGCCAATATTGCAAAAAGCGACGCCACCAAGCGATACAGTCTAACGGTGCAAACTGATGTTGTAGCCGTTCATCATGCATGTCAATAACTAGGTCTGCCGCAGGCAAGCTGTTCGTGGTTAGCAAGATTGTTAAGAAAGGACGCTTTTGCCAGATTTCTTGCGCTAGTGTTAGTGCTATTTGCGTCTCACCTACATCTACCCCGTGTAGCCAGAGTAATGGCTTTGGGGTGAGCGAATGACCCTTGCTTGGCATACCACAACGTTCGCGCGCTCGTCGCCAGTGCAGTAACGCTGTAGTATATTTTTTACTACTATGGGTGGAATGGCAACAATAAACGTGTAAGATATTCATACTTGCTAGAAGAAACAACAGCACGCGTATGGGACAAGCCACGACTACTGTTAACAAGCGGTAGACGAGTAACATACGTTTAGTTATAAATTCAGAAAGCAGTCAGTAATATCCGATAGGTATTTTTTGATTGCCTATTTTTGACGATAGACTAATCTGCCTTTGGTTAGATCGTAGGGGGTCATTTCGATAGTTACGCGGTCACCGACGAGAACGCGGATGCGGCTTTTACGCATTTTGCCAGAAGTATGAGCCAGTATTTTATGTTCGTTGCTATCCAGCTGTATGCGGAACATAGCATTAGGAAGAATTTCTGTTACGACTCCTTCAATTTGTAAGGGTTCTTCTTTAGTCAAAAAAATCTCGATTTTGTGTACTCTATTGGGTTATCCGCAAAATGTAGCAACCTATTGCTATATAGAGCATGATATAGGTACGGATGGTATTCAAGGGAAAATTGAAACAATAGAAAATTGTATTAGTAAGTAGTTATTGATGCTATAGTAACAGACTATTGGGAAAAAGAGAAGTAGCGATTAGGGAATTTTATTTGTGCAAGTCATAGTTCGTGATAATAACGTGGAACAAGCGCATCGCGTTTTGAAAAAAAAACTTCAGCGCGAAGGGGTGTTGCGTGAAGTTAAAATGAAACGCTTTTTTGAGAAGCCATCGGAGAAGCGTGCTCGTGCAAAGGCTGAGTCCTTGCGTCGTGCGCGCAAACTACAACGCAAAAGGCGCGAGCGATCAGGATATTAGATAAAACTATTACGCTTGTTCTTTAGAGCCTTGTTTTTTATTTTTTAATCGTATCTTCGTTCTCACTCTTTTTTCTCTCTTACCTTCCCATCCACATAAGTCGAACAAGTAGCAGTCGTGACAGCGCGGTTTCCGCGCTGTGCATACATGACGCCCATGTAAGATTAACCAATGGTGGGCATTTTTACGGAACTCTGGTGGTGTGCATTTATCTAGGGCGTTTTCTACTGCGCGAACATTTTTGCCTGGTGCTATTCCGCTACGGTTTGCGATACGGAAGATGTGCGTGTCGACTGCGATTGTGGGTTGCCCAAAGGCGATATTTAGAACAACGTTTGCAGTTTTTCGCCCGACTCCTGGTAGGGCTTCTAAGCTTTCGCGTTTGTTTGGGACTATACTATTGTGGCGCTCGATTAGTAGACGACTTGTTGCGATGATATTGCGAGCTTTGCTGTTGAATAACCCGATAGAGCGCACATAAGCGCGCAAGCTTTTTTCACCTAAATCAAGCATGTCTTGGGGATTTTGTACGCGAGAAAATAGCGGCGCAGCTGCTTTATTGACGCTACGGTCTGTCGCTTGTGCTGAGAGCATTACTGCTACCAACAAAGTGTATGGGTTTGTGTAGTTTAGTCCTATTTGCGGACTTGGATTGGCTTCGCTAAGACGAGCGAAAAATTTGCTTATTATTTGTGGGGTCAAGACACGAGGCTGAATTGTTTTAAAGCTTTGTACTCATACTACCTTTTATGAAAGTCGCCCGCATCATAGCAACCCTAGCGTGCCATCGTGCAAGAGGCGAATTTTTACTCATTAGTGGTTTACTTATTCGGCGCCCTAATTTTAGCGCGTTATCGGTTTGTCTGTCAAGGAACAACCAAGTTTTTGAGCACTCGCTTGAGTTATCTTTTAACCAAAAGACAATTGTTGGCATGTAGACGATTGCTAGCATTATGCGCTTGGTATAGAAGTTGTGATCAATAGAGGTGTCGCCAGCAGTGCGCCAAATCTTATCTAATGTTTCATACAAGCAAAGAGTCATGTGGAAAAAATGTTGAGGTTGCACAATAATTGGTAGAGCATGGCGCAAAGTGCGACGGTAATCATTCCAAGGTTCTAGGCGTTTGCGTACTCCTAATACAATCTTTTGTCTAATGGGTAATTTATCCCATCCTTTATCATTGACCATTATTTGTAAATCTTGCTTGAACTGATGTTCTGCTAGGCTGTAAGCGGCGCATACATAATCGTATGTGCGTGTGGTAGGAAATATAAGTTTAGCACCCACTATCTTACAATCGCTTATAGAATGTTGCAAAGCCTTGATATCCCAGCCGTGATCAGAAACATAGGTAAGCATGGCGTGTATCAGTTGTGCTTTCTCTGGAAAGAAAGTGTTGTCGTCATCGTCCAATATGAAGCTCATCAGACGAACTACTATCGGCTTTATTGGTGTTTTGTCAATTACCTTGTGCATGTTAGCACCAAATGATGGATAGAAAGAATGCTTGTAGTTCGTTAGCCTAGGCCTAAATTATGAGATTAGTGCTTACAAACCAATTACGGAGGTAAGGCATACGGCCATACGGTATGAAGCAGTTTGTAAAGAGATACAATGTTGTTTTGGTATTACAGCTTTCTTCTAGTGCTGGTAAAATATAAGTTTAATGGTGGTGAAAGCGAGTATCTGCTGCTTTTTATTTTACTAGTAGGTCTTTTTGCTCCAGAAGCAGAGAAGAAAAAGATAATGGAAGTAAAAGCATTAAATATAAAAACAATGGTAGTGTTTTGGTAAAAAAATCGCGGTATGGGCGGGTATATATTTTGATCCTATGCTCTCCAAAGCGTGGTGGCTGTGTTGTTTGAGTTAGTGTACGTGCCAAAAATCCTTGTAGTTTCACTATCATAGATTTTTTTGAATGCTCTGGACGCCATTGTGAGTCGATTATTTTTGCAATTGAGCGTAGTCTTATTTGAATTAGCATTTATTCATGGGATATATTTTTTGTTGATCATATTTTTGCTTGTTCTGTCGGTAAATGGAGAACGCAAAAAAGTCGTATGTTAAAGGAGCAATATTAGAAGTGCTAATCCTTCGCCTCCTAGTGCGTTAAAGTAGTGCATCAATTGCGCTTGACTAGCATTTTTATAAGTGGGCTACGCCCCGTTTTTTTGTAGACTTCTTTTATAAAGGCTTTTTGCAAGTCATCATCATTCGATGCTCGTATGTTAATGTGTTGGTTTTCCCATACAAGCTTTTTTTTATTACGTTTTTTTTCGACAGAATCCATAGCTTCGCGCAAGATATCTACACCTTTTTCTGTGAGTATGCGCTCTAACTTGTCATCTCCGAAAACGATGAAAGTAGGGTCGACTACCATAGGGTTATTGCTATTAATGGCAACAAAACACGAACAAGCTCCTTTCTTTGAGAGTAAACTACGTTCTTTCAGATTATTGTTGCTTTGCGCAAGCAGGATTGCTTTGTCTTTTACTCTTTCTAAATATTGTTCTTCGATAGGCAACAATTGAGGAAGGGTTTCACAAGTAACTCCTTCGATATTGTTTTGGAAACGCAAAATATGTCCGTTTGTAACAATTTGTGTTTTTAGCCCTAGTTTTCGTGCGATACGGGCATTTTCTTGTAAGTGACGGGGTTCGCCATGTATTGGCACAAGCCATGAAGGTTGTAGTCGTTTATATACGCTCTCTACCTCCTCGCGTGTAGCGTGTCCTGATACATGTAGGGATGGCATGCGATTATGGTCGATAATTTCTACGCCTTTATTAACCATCGAGTTTTTTATCTTTCCTACAGCTATTTCGTTACCTGGAATAGTTCTACTGGAAAACACCGCCACATCACCGTGCGTTAGTGGGCTGTTTGGTTGGGCAAGGCGAGACATGAAAGAGCCACTCTCGCCCTGCGAGCCTGTTGCTAGTAGCACAGATTTTTCTGCGGGTATTCGTGCACGTGTATCAAAAATGATGTCAGTAATCTCTTCTATGTAACCACATGATCGCGCGATTTCGATCATGCGTAGCAATGCGTTGCCAGCTATCAGTAAGTGTCGACCGCAGTTACGCGCCGCCCGTGCAATTGAAATCGTTCGTGCTATGTTAGAGGCAAACAAAGTTACTACTATACGTTTATAATTTTTCTTGAATACTTCTTCGAATGCAGGTTGAGTTGAGCCCTCATCACCCGAAGAAGAGTTACTAAAAATATTGGTTGAATCGCACATCATAGCCAGTAGAGGTAGTTTTTGTGCCTTTGCTCTTGATATTGCTAAGTCGAAAAGGTTTTTTGACGCTGGCTTTCCTACAACCGGGTTTTGATCAAGTTTCCAGTCACCAGTATGAAGCAAGATACCGCAAGGTGTTTCAATGCAAAAGGCTGTTGCCTCAGGTACGGAGTGTGCTACAGGCAGTGCTGTTATCATAAAAGGAGGAATCGAAAAACGCTTACCTATCGTGATAGTGCGTATGTCGAGTAATTTTGTATTCCCAAATTTTTGCCATTTTTTTCGTAATAGACGAACTGCGAAATCAGTTGCGAAGATAGGGCAACGTAACGGCCCTCCCCATAGGTGGGGAATGGAGCCTAAGTGATCTTCGTGTGCGTGAGTGATTAGCAACCCTTTAATACGCTTGGCGTTTTTGTATAAGAATTCGGGATTAGGTAAAATTGCATCTATCCCGCCTTGCAGATTCGCTGGCGGAAAACCTATACCACAATCGACAATAATCCATGCTTCATTGTGACCATATAGTGATAGGTTCCGCCCGATTTCGTTACACCCACCTATGGGAGTAAAAAGCACTTCCTTTTCTTGTGGGATAATTTTGCTCACTTGTGGGTAGCGCTATTTTTTTGCTTTGATAGGTGCATTAATCCTTCGATAAGCAAATCGTGATCAATATGTTGTAGAGCAGAGCAATCGGCTGCGAGTAGTGAAGCTAGTCCACCTGTAGCTATGATGTTGACATCTTTGGACTTAAGATTTTTTTTCAAGTGGGTGCACATACCTTCGACTAAGTGAACCCAGCCCCAATATATGCCAGCTCGCATAGCAGAATTAGTATCTATACCGTATGCTTCTTTACAGGCGCGGATATCTATTGCTGGTAGCTGTGCTGCGCGTGCTACAAGGCTATCACGCGATAGTTCTATACCTGGCGCTATTGCCCCACCGATATAGCGTGCCTCAGAGTCTAATAAATCAAAGGTTGTGGCTGTTCCGAAATCGACTATTAATGCAGGTGCGCCGTACTTCTTACACGCCGCAAAAGCGTTGATTAGACGGTCAATACCTATTTGTTCTGGTGCAGCGAGGTTTGTTTTTATTGGAATATGCTTGTGTTGGATAATATCTGCTTCGCGTTTAAATAATAGGCGGCACATCTCTAAAAGAGGTTCGTTTAAATTCGGAACTACGCTTGCCAATGAAATTTGTGAAACGAATTGCGCTTTGACTCCGGATAGTGAAAACATGCTTTGTAGCAGTGCTAAGTATTCTTCTGCAGTGCGAGGAACTAGGCTACTAAAACGCCACCGATGTAGTATGCTCTGCGTACATACATTACATAGAGCTACGAGCACATGGCTGTTTCCTGCATCAATGGTAAGTAACACTTTCTATGCTACATCAGATGCGCGAGCGCACCTTTAAGATTTCACCACTTGCGTATGAAAAACTCTTACCTTGGTAATCCTCAACTATAAGGTGCCCTCTTGCGTCTATGCCTCGGCAATAACCCTCAGTGTTTCGGTGTTCGGATAGAGACATAGTGATTACACAGTCTAGAGCATAAAAGTTTTTCCTGATACCTTCATAAAATGATGAAAGTCCATCAATTTGAAATGTTTGCCAATTTACATCAAATTCCGCCATATATCGCTGTAGTAGAGTATCAGGTAGTGCTTCTGGCACTCCGCAAGCAGTTAGACTGGTTGAGGGAAAGTCGCTATTTGGTGGGTAATGTAGGATGTTAACACCGACACCGATTACCAAAAAGGGTTTACTAGCTTGGTATAAAGATTCGATTAAAATACCAGAAATTTTTCTATTGTCGATGAGAACATCGTTTGGCCATTTAAAGGAGATTCGTGTTGGTTCTACGATCGAGCCTAAAACACGCAATAAGATAGAGGCGTTCAATATGGAATAACAACCCCAATCTTTCTCATCTAATTGCGGAGTTACTATTAATGAAAAATATAGATTGCCGATTGGAGAAACCCATTTGTTATCCCGTCTTCCCCGTCCTTGTGTTTGTCTGTCTGCTAAGATGATGTCGGCGTGCTCTGCTTCACCTTTGATTATGCGGCGTTTTGCTTCAGCGTTGGTCGAATCTATAGAATTCAGGTGTATAAACATTGTGACTTTTATTGCCAAAAATTAGAGAATTTAATATTATTAATTAAGTTTTTAATATGAAAAAAGAACAAAAACAGCTTGTCCTCCGCGCTCAAGTAGCAATGAAGGCGCAATGGTTAATGATAAAACAGCTATAGCGCTTGCATATAAGACCCAACGGTTACTTCTACCATGTATTACAAAGTTCTCTTGAGCTTGGTCGAAGTACATAATTTTAATGATACGAATATAGTAAAACGCGCTGATGACACTGGCCAAAGCCCCGCATATTGCAAGAAGTGCTAGGTTGGTACGCAAGGCTGCAAGGAAGATGTAGAATTTTGCAAGGAAACCAGCAAATGGGGGTAACCCCGCCATTGAAAACATAATTACGGATAAGGCTAATGCTGCTTTTGCGTCTGATCGCGCCAATCCTGATAAATCTTGCATTCGCTCGGTTATTTGCTCGGAGGTTCGCATCGCAAGTAATACTGCGAAGAGTCCAAGGCTCATAACCACGTAGATGCATAGATAGAATAGCACTGCACGCATGCTATCTGGAGTTGCGCTAGCGAACCCAATGAGAATGATCCCTACGTGGGTGATAGAGCTGTATGCGATGAAGCGCTTCATGTTAGTTTGCGGTATTGTTGCGAGTGCCCCTAGTATCATTGATGCGATTGCGAGCATAGCGATAATCGGCTGCCAATCGTTGCGCAATGGCAAGAAGGCTTCGACAAGAAGACGCATTAGCAACGTTAACGCCGCGATTTTCGAGGCAGTTGCGAAGAATGCGACTATAGGACTAGGAGCTCCTTCGTAGACATCGGGTATCCACATGTGGAATGGAACAGCAGAAACTTTAAATGCTATTGCTGACAAGGTAAGCACCATTCCGATAAGTAGCATTGTCGGTGTGTGATAGTTTGAATTTTGTAGGTTTATGAGGATACTTTCAAAGTTTATTACTCCGACACTACCGTATATTAGAGAGCATCCGAAGAGTAAAAGCCCCGACGATAATGCGCCGAGCATGAAGTATTTCAAACCTGCTTCGCTACTTCGCGGACTATCGCGTTGCAATGTTGCCACGATGTATAGAGATAAGCTTTGTAGCTCTAATCCGACATATAGAGCCAGCAATGATTGAGCTGAAACCATTAAGCACATGCCAAGAACTGCCAAAAGAAGTATAATTACATACTCGAAGCGGTTCAGATTTTTTTGTGTCAGATCGCAACTGATGAAACCCTGCCCGATCACCAACACGCATACGCTTGCAGATAAGATTAGTATTTTTATGTAGATAGCTAAGGCATCGAAACGGAAGTGCTTGGTTAGCATCAAGGAGGTTAGCTCGCCCGCGTTACTAGAAAAAATTATCGGCAATTGTTCTTGCACCCACAATAGAGCGGCGATGATAATTAGCATTAGAGCAACAGCGAGATGAGATACGATGCGTGTTGCTCTGCTTGTAGGCAGAAACAATCCAACTAGTAACAAAGACAAAGCACCTACCGCTAGAGCTATTTCAACTCCCATAGAAAGCCACAAGGTCATGGATTAATTGCCGGCAATAGAAATTAGGGGTAATATATGAGGTGTAATAATTCGCAATAGAGGTACGGGATATAGTCCGATCCACAAAACCGGTATCACTAGCGAGATCAGCACGAGGTTCTCGCGTGTGTGCAAGTCGTATAGTTTTGATGGCACTGGCTTTGGTGCTCCGAAGAACACTCGACGATAGAGGTGTAGCATATATCCCGCTCCTAAAATCATGCCTAACGCTAGGACTAGCGCGGTTGTAGGTGATGCCTGGAAGACACCCAATAAAGTTAGAATTTCGCCAATGAAACCACTGGTTCCAGGCAAGCCAATTGAGGCGAGAGTAAAGATAAGCATCAGTCGTGCGTAAGCTGGCATAGGTTCCACTATAGCTTGGAACGCTTTTATTTCGTGTGTTTTTGCACGGTCGTAGATTACGCCCACACATAGGAACAATGCTGCCGAGACTAGACCGTGGCTGATCATTTGCATAATTGCGCCGGATATAGCAGTTGTGTTGTTAGCAAAAATCCCTGCAGTGACTAAACCCATGTGGGCAACTGATGAATAGGCAATAAGTTTTTTGATGTCCGTCTGCACTAGTGCTACTAGTGAAGCATATACGACTGCTATGCCAGAGAGCGCAAATACGAGGGGGGTAAAAAATTGCGAGGCGTCTGGTAAGATAGGAAGGCAGAAGCGCAAGAATCCATAACCGCCCATTTTCAGTAGTAAACCTGCTAGCATCACTGAGCCGGCTGTTGGTGCTTCCACATGCGCATCTGGTAGCCAAGTGTGAAATGGCCACATTGGTGTTTTGACTGCGAATGAAGCGAAGAAACCTAGCCATAGAATTTTTTGTAAGTCGAATGAGAATTCAGTAACCATTAATGCGGGGATATAGGTTGTTCCGCCTACCCAAACTAACGAGATGATGGAAAGAAGCATTAGCAACGAACCAAGAAGGGTGTAAAGAAAGAATTTGAATGCGGCGTATATGCGCCGCTCCCCTCCCCATACGCCGATGATGAAAAACATCGGTAGCAATACTGCTTCAAAGAATAGATAAAATAGAATTGTATCTAGTGCTAAAAAAGCTCCGATTGAGAGGCTTTCCAACACCAAGAAAGCTACCATGAAATCTCTTGTGCGCTTGGTGATCGAATACCAACTAGCAATAATGCACAGCACTGTTAAGAAGCTAGCTAACACTACAAAAAATAAAGAAAGACCATCCACTCCAACTCTATAGCCTATGTTAGA